>NZ_JBEPDB010000061.1:0-56058 GCF_040300025.1 Dactylosporangium sp. NPDC000555
TCGAGTACTGGAACGACCACTCGTGGGGGTTGTCGATGTAGCCGTCGAGGGTGGCGTAGGTCGAGGCGATGATCTTGCGCACGGAACTCTCCTGCAGGTATCTGGCTGGGGTCGCGGGGCTCGCTTCCGTACAGACTTCGAACAGGACAGGGCGACTTCGACAACCGGCCAACAAATTTTTTTCAAGAGCTCGACGAGCCACCCAGGACGGGGCCGACGGCGTACGGCCTCCGTCCAGCCGCTGCCGTGGGATGCACCGGAAGCACTACCTACGGTAACCGAGGCGCCACTGACCGCGGCGGACATCGTCGGCAACCAGGTCAAGGTCCTCGGCTGGCACCACTACGAGTGGGCGTTCTCCAACCGCCCGTCGAGTTTCTCCGAACGAATCGCGGCAGCCGCCTGACAGCGCCCGCGGCGGCCAAGTACGCACTGCCCTGGCGTCGCTGCGGAGTAAGTTCCAAGCCGACAGTCTTGGCGTCCAAGACTTACCGCGATCCGGGTGCGTCCGGCGCCGCACATCGGTCAACGCGAGGATGCCGTTCAGCGGGTGATGATCTCAAGCAGTACGTTGCATGCCCGCTGACTACAGCAGCGTGCCGCCTGAGGCGTCGATCCATTGGCCGGTAATCCAACGGCTGTCGCCTGAGGCGAGGAAGGCCACTGTGTCGGCGACGTCCTCGGGCGTGCCGACGCGGCCCATCGGTGACAGGGACGACAGCCAGGCCAACGCGTCGCCGACGAGCCGTCCCTGATGCATGTCGGTGTCGATGACACCGGGCGCCACAGTGTTGACGGTGATACCGCGAGGGCCGAGCTGCTTGGCGAGCATCGTGGTGAGCACATCGAGGGCTCCCTTGGACATCGCGTAGGCGATCGACCGGGGCATGGCGAAGCCGCGGGTCAGCATCGTGGAGATGTTGATGATCCGGCCGCCGTCGCGTAGTCGTGGTAGCCCGTGTTGGGTGATGAAGAACGGGGCTCGCGTGTTGACCGCGAAGACACGGTCGAAGCCGCTTTCGGTCACGCTCTGGATCTCGGCTTGATCGCCGAGGACGCCGGCGTTGTTTACGAGGATGTCCAGGCCGTCTGCCTGCGTGTCGAACACGGCCCACAGCGTTTCGGCGTCCGCGGGCACGCCGAGTTCGGCCTGAACGGTGAACGTCTGCCCGCCGGCGGCTTCGATCGCGGAGGCGGTTTCTTTCGCAGCCGCCTCGTTGTTGCCGTAGTGCACGCCGACGCGGGCGCCGTCACGGGCGAGGCGTTCGGCGATGGCCCGGCCGATTCCTCGGCTACCGCCGGTGACCAGCGCCGTCTTCCCAGCAAGTGCCGCCATTTCTGGTACGCCTTTCATCGTGCGGTGCTCAGGGCCCGGTAGGGGGAGGCGGCCCTGGCGTCCTTGAGAGCTCGTGCCCACCAGGTCACCTGCTCGAGGAGGATGTTGGCCGCGGCAGCGGGCCGCCTCGGGTCTTTGGGCTTGCCGTCGCCGTCGAACTGTTCCCACACGTTGTGGAAGCTGACCGTGTCTCGGGTGGTGACAGCGTGCAGTTCGGCGAAGACGGCCCGTAGGTGCTCCACCGCGCGCAGGCCACCGGAAACTCCGCCGTAGGAGACGAACGCCACGGGTTTGGCGTGGAACTGGGTGTTGTGCCAGTCGATGATGTTCTTTAACCCGGCGGGGTAGCTGCGGTTGTACTCCGGGGTCACCACGACGAACGCGTCGGCGGCGTCCAGGAGCGGGGTCAGTTCGTGCAGTGCCGCCAGCACCTGCGGTGGCGGCGTCATGGTCGGCGCGGCCGACCCGATCGGTACGTCGGCCAGGTCGACAAGGTCGACCAAGACGTCGTCGCGGCGCTCGGCCTCGCCGACGAACCAGTTCGCGACGGTCGGGCCGATCCGCCCATCTCGGACGCTGCCGAGAATGACGGCCAGCCGCAGTTGGTTGTCAGACATGAGTCTCCTCCAGAACGGGGGTAGAGGCGGGACGTTCCCGTAGCGGTGTCTCGCGGACGAGCCAGGCGAGCACGAACGCGACGGCGCCGAGGGCTGCGCCGGCGAAGGCGATGGCGTGGACACCGCTGCTGACCGCGGCGTGCACGGCATCCTGCGCGGCGGCTGGGAGTCGGTGGACGGCGCTGGCGGTCAGCTCACCGTCGGCGAGGATCCGGCCGGCGGCTGAGACGCCGAGGCGGCTACTGAGCGTGTCGCGTAGCTGGTTGGTGTAGAGGGCGCCGAGCCCGGCAGCGCCCAGCGAGGCGCCCATGGTGTGCCAGAGCGTGACCGAGCCGCTGGCCGCGCCGAGGTCGCGGGGCGGCGCGCTGTTGATGGTGACGATCGTCGTGCTCTGCATCAGCAGCCCAACGCCCGCGCCGCCGAAGAACGTCAGCGCCGACGCGAGCGCCAGCCCGGTGCCTGGCCCGAGGGCGAGCAGAGCGAACATCCCGCCCGCCAGTAGCGCGCCGCCGAGGATCGGGTAGGCACGGTAGCGGCCGGTGCGGCTGATGAGCTGGCCGCTGCCGATCAGCACGACGACCATGCCGAGCATCGCCGGCAGGATCAACATGCCGCTCGCGGTCGAGGATGCCCCCTTGACCAGCTGCATGTACTGGGGCAGGAACACGGCGGACACCATCATCCCGGCGCCGGCCAGCAGCCGCAGGATCTGGGCGAGGGCGAAGTTGCGGTCGCCGTACAGCCGCAGCGGGACGACCGGCTCGGCGGCACGCCGCTCGACGGCGACGAACGCCGCCAGAGCCGCGAGGCTCACGACGGCGAGCGTGACGATCGGCGCCGACAGCCAGGCGTACCGACTGCCGGCCCAGCTGGCCAGCAGGCTCAGCGCGACCAGGGCGGCGGTGAGCAGCGTCACGCCCGGGACATCGATGCGGGGCTTGATCCGTCGGAGCGCGGCCGGAACCGTGGCGGCGATGAGCAGCACGGCGACGACACCGATCGGGATGTTGACGTAGAAGGCCCACCGCCAGCTCAGATGGTCGGCGAACAAGCCGCCGAGCAGCGGGCCGGCGATGAACGCGATGGGCATCATCGTGCCGAACAGGCCCATGAGCCGGCCGCTCTGACGGGGTGGCACCAATTCGGCGATGAGCGCCAGGGCGCCCACCATCAGCCCGCCGCCGCCCAGGCCCTGTACCGCCCGGAAGCCGATGAGCTGGGTCATGTCCTGGGCAGCCCCGGACAGCCCGGACCCGAGCAGGAACAACACGATCGCTGACAGGTACGCCCGTTTGCGACCGTACAGATCGCCGAGCTTCCCCCAGATCGGGGTCGCGGCGGCCATGGCGACCAGATACGCCGTCACAACCCAGGAGAAGTATTGAAGGCCGCCCAGATCGCCCACGATCACCGGCAGCGCTGGCCCCAGCATCATCCCGTCGAGCGGAGCCGTAATCATGCCGAGGACCACCCCGACCAGGCCCACGTGTAGAGATCTACTCACGGCTCCTCCAATCGCGTACGTCGTACCCGAAATACAACGCTAGCCATTCGGGTACGATGTACGCAAGAAAGGAAGTGTGATGTCCATCGCCGAGCAACAGGTCAGCATCTGGATGCGGCCCGAGAACGTGGAGCGGTCAGGTCCAGGCCGGCGGCCCGGGTACAGCCGCGCTCAGATCACCCGGGTCGCTGTCGAGATCGCCGATGCAGAAGGCATCGACGCCACCACCATGCGCCGCATCGGCCAGGAGCTGGGCACCGGTGCCATGTCGCTGTACCGGTACGTTCCCAAGCGGGACGACCTGATCGACCTCATGCTCGATGCGGTGGTCGGCGAGATCACGCTGCCCGAGCAGGCCAGCGGGGACTGGCGGACGGACCTTTCCCTGGTGGCCCACCAGACCCGCGGGGTCGGCCTGCGCCACCCCTGGCAGGCCACGTTGGCCCGGCGCCCCACGCTCGGCCCCAACTCGTTGCGGGTCTACGACTTCGCGTTGCGCGCCCTCGACGGGTTCGGCCTGCACGTTGACGAGATGACCAGCCTCTGCGGCATGGTCGGCGACTACGTCGCCAGTGCGGTCCGCGACGAGATCGGCTGGCTGGACCACGCCCGGCACACCGGCATGGACCGCAAGCAGTGGATGGCCGAATACGTAGGACCGTACGTCCGGCACGTCGTCGAGTCCGGCGAGTACCAGATGTTCAACCGCACCATCCGCGAAGGACGGCTCTCGCACATGTCGCCTGATGCTCGCTTCCAGTACGGCCTCAACCACGTGCTCAACGGCATCGCCGCCGGCCTGCCCAACACGACGACGCGGTGAGAGCCTAGCGCCGAGACGCGCGGGCAAGCTGCTCACGGATCGACGGGATGTCGAACAGACATTGGTCGGCGGCGCTATAGCTGTCACCCCGCACGACAGCCTCTCAGCCGGCGAATCCCTGTGGCAGGCATGCTTCGGGAACGGCGCGCTGATCCATATAGGCGAATGTTAGGCCGCCGCCAGTTCGGGGGTGGCAGGTTCGGTGTCGTTTCCCTCCTTCGGGATCACGGTAGTCACGCTCCTTTGCCTCCGGCGGGGCCTCAGGGTTCCGGCCACCAGTTGCCGCGTACCGCGCCGCCGCCGTTGCGGAGCTCCTCGACAGCATCGTTGAGCCGACGGGCGTCAGCAGGGCTGGCCATGAGGTACGCCGTCTCCTTCAACGACTCGTACTCGCGCAGCGAGATGATCACCGCAGCCTCGCGGCCCGAGCGGGTTACCACGATCTCCTCGGCGTCGTCGACGACGTGATCGAGCATCTTGGCCAGGGTTTGCCTTCCCAGGCTATTACCAACACGCCTCTCGCTCGACTGTCCGGTCCAGATCCTGGCGCGGAATCGACGCCGTACGCGGTGCCAGCAGATATTCAGCGTCGCTCACATGTGCGCCCCATTCAGCGTCATCGTTGCCAGCCTCGCGGGCCGACACCATCGCAACGAACGAGTTCGGCGCGGCACCATACCAGTGCCATTCGCCGGCATAAGCGACCACCGTGTCACCGGCGCGGACCTCTATCACCGGACCGCCGCGGCGCCGCACGCGACCCACGCCGTACACAACGTGGAGCATCTGACCGTACGGGTCGCGGCGCCAGGCGGTCCGAGCGCCTGGGCTGAACTGTTCGTTGACCACCCGTAGTCGGGAAGGCTCCATAGCGACAACGTCCTCGCCGGTCCACACCACACCGCTGTAGCCGTTCTTCGGACCTGCTCGACTCTTCCATACGGCACGGATGATCTCCATTGGCTCTGAGCTCCTGACTGTTCCGCAAACGGTTACACCCTTGCTTGTGTCACCACCGGCACGAGGATTACCGCCCGGGCCCGCTATCTTCGGAGACCGGGCCGGCCCTGGCGGGTCGCAGCGAAGCCGGCCGCAAAACTGGAGCACACACCATCTGAGCGGCGCCCGAATCGCGCCTTGTAAACTGCGGGTTCGGCTCATGCCTACGCGATGAAGCGGAACCCTCACGCAACCGAGTGCCAGCGTCGGCTCGCCGGGCGGTGGGGAGCAGCGAGGGAGCAGGACGGCCGAGCAGCCGCGCCGCGTACCAACGAAAACCGACAGCCGCCAACGCCATGACCAGCCGCTTTGCCGTGATTGCCAGGCGACTGCCATTCCTGTGCCTAATTAGGGACGAAGAGTCCGTCGGTTCAATCGAGCCACGACGACCTACCATGACTCGCATGACCTCAGACGCAGAGCGTAATGCCCGCTCGTCTACTCCCTCAGGTATCCGGTGGCGGGGTCGATCTCAGCGAGAAAATTGCGGATGGCCTGTTCCATCTCAGGCAGGGGCATCGCGGAGCCGTCAGCTCTGGTGATCCCGAAGCCGTAGTCGTGCGGCCCGCTGAGCCAGTCGAAGTCGTACTCGCCGGACTTCTCAGCACGCTCACGAATGCGAAAGTCCTGCCCGTCGACCGTCATCATGATCGGATCATCCTTGGCATGGCGGGGTCTCGTATGCTCGGGCGCGACGCCCGGTTCCGGTTCGGTTGACATTCGTGCGCCCTTTCCCCTTCCGCACCGTGGTCCAGGTGGAGCTGAGCAGACCGACATCGGGCTACGTGCAC
The DNA here is from genome assembly GCF_040300025.1 of Dactylosporangium sp. NPDC000555. Taxonomy (NCBI): domain Bacteria; kingdom Bacillati; phylum Actinomycetota; class Actinomycetes; order Micromonosporales; family Micromonosporaceae; genus Dactylosporangium; species Dactylosporangium sp. NPDC000555. The sequence continues at coordinate 6,071 of NZ_JBEPDB010000061.1, forward strand.
GCCAAAGGTCAGGCGTCGTCGCTCAGCGAATCGTAAAGGCGTTTGCCATCACCACCCGCCGCTGGAGGCCCGCCGGGCTGGTTCCACCAGCCCGAGGACGCCTGCTGGTACGCCCACTTGAGCATGGCGTAGCGCTTGACCTTGGTGTGGATCAGCCTGTGGTCATGCCAGCGGCTCGGCCAGCCCGGCCCGCCACGCCCAAGCGGCGACGCCCACCCGATTGTGCAGCCCAAGTTTCGCCTGGATGTTGGCGATATGGGTCTTGGCCGTGCCTGCGGAGATGAACAATTCGGCGCCGATCTGGGCGTTGGTCAGCCCCTGCGCGACCAGCCGGACGATGTCGGTCTCGCGATTCGTCAGCGGATTGGGCCCGGCGGGCCGGCTGGCCACCGTCACGGCGCGCAGCAGCCGGACGGTGACCTGAGGACTGATCAGGGCATCGCCGGCCATCGCCGCTCGGACCCCCTCGACGAGCAGCGTCGGCCCCGATCGTTTGAGCAGGAAGCCGCACGCGCCGTTGCGCAGCGCGCCGTGGACGTACTCGTCGAGGTCGAAGGTGGTGACCACGACCACGCGCAGGCCCGCCTCGGTGAGCAGCCGGGTCAGTTCGAGACCGTCGACACCCGGCATCCGGATGTCGGTGAGCACGACATCCGGCCGGAGCCGGCGGGCCAGATCCAGGGCCGCGGTACCGTCGGCGGCCTCACCGACCACCCTGATGTCGGGCTGGGAGTCCAGCACGAGGCGGAAGCCGCAGCGGACGTCGGGCTGGTCGTCGGCGAGCAGGACGCGGGTGGTCACGTGACAGTCCCGGGGATCACGGCGACGACCTCCCAGTCACGGCCGCTCGACCCGGCGGCCAGGCTGCCGCCGCCGGAGACGACCTGCTCACGCAGGCCCGCCAGTCCCCGACCGCCGGAGCCCGGTCGCCGCCGCGGGGCCGCGGCGCTCGCCATGTCGTTACGCACCCGTACCTCGACACCCGAGGCGTCACCGGTGACGGACACGTCCACTCGCCTCGCCGTCGCCGCATGCCGGCGGACATTGGTCAGCGCCTCGGCCACGACCCGGTACGCCATCCCCGCGGTGTCGCGGGGCACCCCGGCCAGGTGCGGGGCTTGGACGAGCCGGACGTCGATGTCGCCGGCGGCGCGGAACCGGTCGACGAGCCCCGGCAGGTCGTCCAGCGTGGGCAGCGGCCGCACCGCCGGGCCGTCCGGTTCGTGCAGCATGTCGACCATGCGATCCATCGTGGCCAGCGCGGCCAGCCCGGCGGCCTCGATGCGTTCCAGGGCCGCACCGGCCGCCTCCGGCCGGCTCTCCGCCACGAAACGGGCCGCCTGGGCCTGAGCGACGATGCCGCTGATGTCGTGGGCGACGAAGTCGTGCAGATCGCGCGCCCATTGCAGGCGCTGCGCCTGACGGGCCTGTTCGACGTCCACGGCCCGCTGGTGGGCGGTCAGCCGCGGGTAGCCCCCGACGACGAGCGCCAGGCCCGCCGGCGCGGTCCAGACCAGCGAGGCGACAGCGCGTTCGAGCGGGGCCAGGCCGTCGGCGATCGACCACAGCCACAGCGCCGTCGCGGAGCCGGCGAGCAGGGCGGCGGGAACGATGTGCCGGTGTGGACCCCACCGCACCGCTACAGCCAGCAGCACCGCGAGGACGCCCGACACGACGGCGAGGAGATACGCCGGGCTGCCGGGGCCGGCCAGCAGGCTCGCGCACAGCGAGATGCCGCCGGCGGCCATGACGATCCAGCCGAGGTGGGCACGCAGCATGACCGAATCCTAGGCAGGCGCCGCCGTCCAACGCTCTCTGCCGATCGGCAGAGGACCGCCGGCGGACCGGCCGTAGATCGCCAGATCGGCAGATGGTTCCGCGCACCGCGACGGCCGACGCTGGTGAAGCGGCGGCCGACGTGAGCCGCCGATTCCCGAAGGAGTGGCATGTCTCGATTGATGACGCGGGCGGCGGCGCTGCTGGTCATCGCGGCGGCGGGGGCATTCGCCGGGCCGGGCAATGCGCAGGCCCATCCGGTGTCCGGCTCGGCGGTGGCCGGCGTCGGTCAGGTGACGCTCGACGAGCCCAACACGGTGGGGGACCGCGTGTGGTTCGCGATCCTGGCGGCGACCGCGGCCGACGGGTCGTCCGACGGGCGGTTCTGGTTCCGTCACCTGAGCCCGGACGGCACCCTGCGCGGCGAGGGGTGGGCCGAGGTGACATGCCTGCAGGTGACGGGCAACGTCGCGCTGTTCACCGCGGTCGTGCCGGAGGGCGTCGGAGTGGTGAAGAACCACGCCTTCTACATGAAGATCACCGACCGGGACGCGAAGCCAGACCAGGTGTCGTTCATCCAGGCGCAGAACGGGTCGGAGCGGCCACCCACGGAGTGCATCGACTTCGACGTGGTGTTCCCGGGCCAGCCCCGCTATCCGGTCCTCACCGGCGGGTACACCGTCCATGCTGGCTGAACGGGTCCGGCCCGCGTCCACCGCCGGACGGATCGCCGGACGGACGAGGTGGTGGCGGCGCTGGCCGGCCTGGTCGGGGTATGCGGCCGCCGGCTGGTCGCTGATGTACGGCTCGCTGGGCATGTACTGGACAGCCGGTGGCGGTGGATTCCCGTTCGCCCCGATCGACCAGGCTCACCGGTCGGGTTCGGTACTGGAGGGCAGCCGGTCCGAGGTGGTCGCCCCGATCATGGCCGTGCTCGGCCTGCTCGGAGCAGTCATCGCGCTGGCGATGGTCCGCGGCATCGGCTCCCGGCGCGGTGCGGTGGCGATGATCGCCGTCGGCTGGATCGCGGCGGCTGGCCTGACCCTCTTCATCCCGGACTACACGATGATCGCGCTGGTAGCGTTCGGCCCGCTGCTGCTGGTCTTCGCGTTCACCGGCGTGCCGGGCGCGCAGGACGGAATCGGCGACATCCTCTACTGGCACCGCACCAACTTGATCATATTGTTCGCCGGGGGCCTGCTGTGGACGGCGGCCACGCTGGCCTACCAGCGCCGGGTACGCGCCAGATGCCAGCACTGCGGCCGTCACGGCGCGACGGGGAGAGACCCGTCCCGGCAGACGCTGCTGCGGTGGGGTCGCTGGGCGGTGGCGGTCGCCTGCCTGGCGCCGCTGCCTTACGAGATCACCAGGGTGGCTTGGTATCTCGGGTACCCCCTCGGGATCAGCCCGGCCTTCCTGAAGATGATGCAGGACACGCCCGGCATGCTGGAAGTCGGCTTGGGCTGCGCGGTCGCGTCCGGGGTGGGCGGCATTCTCACCCACGGCCTGGTGAGCCGGTGGGGCGAGATCTACCCGCGGTGGATCTGGTTCAAGGCCGGCCAGCCGGTACCGCTCGCCCTCGCAGTCGTCCCGGCGTCCATCGTCTCCATCGTCCTCGTCCCTGCCGGGCTGATGATGCTCTGGACCGCGAACGTCCGGCACGGCTGGGCGCTGCAGATACCCAGCATCTTCTGGTTGCTCTGGAGCGCCGGCCTCGGCGGAGCGACGTACGCCTACCACCTCCGCCGTCGCAGCGCCTGCCGGCATTGCGGCCAAGGTGGTGAGCGGGATCCATCGAGGTGATACGCACCGACGCACCCGACGGATCGACGGACGCAGGTCGGCGGTCACCTCGACCGGTACCCGACCGCGGCCGGGTGCACCGAGTAGTCGCACGTAGTGGTCTCGGGCAGCCGCACCGCGTGCCGTCAGCCGATCACCGCGGTGTCGATCGGGGCAGCGGCGCCATCGCCGCACGGTTCGCGCAGATCCGGTCGGCCGGCGCGGCTCCGTCCAGGGCCCGCCGGGGGCGGACGATCGGGCGTCGCACGACTGACAGGAGGACCGCGCTGGCGTAAGGGCTCGGCTGACGCCTCTTCGAGGAAGCCGTCCGCGAGCGTCATCGAGCGAAGACCTGCCGGTGCATGCCGGCCGCAAAGCGCGCCCACCGGCTAAGGTCAACACGTGTCGATCCCCCTGCGCTGGCGCCTGCCGGACGGCGGGCCCTGGCGGTCGGCGGCGCTGACGGCCTCGTGCGTCGACACCGCCACCAGCGTGCCGGCCGGCTCGCCAGCGGCGGCTACGACGGCCTGCACCTCGGACAAGATGCTGACCGCCTGCATGGGTGCAACGAACGGGGTCTGCTCGATTTACATCGACCGGCCTTCTGCCCGGCTGTGGACAGGGCCGCTCAAGAGACGTAACCAGCACCGGAACGCCATACGGGAGAGGAACGAAGATGCCGCTCATCACCATCACGATGTTTCCTGGACGTACCGAGGATCAAAAGGCAGCCTTGTGCGATGCGGTAACTGAGGCTTTCATCCGCACCTGCGGTGGTGTTCGCGAGGGCGTATGGACAATCATCCAAGAGACACCGGCTGAGCACTGGGCAGTCGGTGGAGTGATGTGCAACCGTCGCGGTGACAAGATACACCCCACTGGCCAAGAAAATGACAACAACTCTGAGCTGAAGGGCAGCTGAGGACACGAAGGTCATCGCGCTGGTGTACCAACGGCTCACGATGCCATGGCCGGTCGCCCGCGGCGGCGCTGACCGAGGTGTTCCTGCAGGGCGCCCCCGCGCGCCGTGTCAGGCGCAGACCTTGCCCAGCGTCGTCTTCACGTTGTCGGCGGCCTTGGTCACGTTGCCCGCGTTCATCCCGTTCGAGGTGGTGTACTGCCGCAACTGGTCGAGCAGCGTCACGAGCGCGTCGTGCAGGTCAGGCTGGCTCACCTTGGCCACCTGCGGCTCGACGAGCCCGGCCCACTCCTTGACGAGCTGGTCCGCCTTCCGCATCCCCTCGGCCGCGGTCTTTTGGTCGTTGCGCTTGACCGACTCGAGCACCTTGCCCTGCACCGCGACGAACAGCGGGTAGTACTGGTCGAGCACACCCTTGACGTCCGGGCAGTCCTGCGCATTCACCGACGGCGGCACAGACGCGGCGGCCGACGTCGCTAGGGACGAAGTGGCCGCGGGCTGAGCCGTGCTCTCGTCCGGCTCGTCACCGCACCCGGCGGCCAGCATGAGCACCGCAGCGACAACGGCGAGTGCACCGCCACGCATCGAAACAGCCTCCCCGGTCAGACGCCGACAGCAGTCATATCACGCCGCGGCCCGGGCGGCGGACCGCACGGGCAACAGGAGATACACCACCCGGCGCTAGCGGCCCGAGAATCCCGCCAGGGACGACCGTGGCGACGGCGAACCACTTGCCCGCCAGCAACCGCGCCCGGCTGAGATGGCGATGACGCTTCGGCTTGACGATGAGCAGACCAACGCGCTGCGCGTTCGCGCGGAGCACGAGGGCACCTCAATGCAGGCGGTTGCGGTCAAGGCCATCGAGAGTACATCGAGCGACACAGTAAGCATGAGCTCATCGACCGCGCCTTGAATCGGGTCCTGCCCGCGTACTCGGAGGCAATCCGGCGGCTCGGCGAACGACGCTGCACCTCAGTCTTGAGGATCTGCTGTACATCGCGCAGCGCACGCTGGGCGGCGAGCCGAAGGTCCGCGACATCGGGCTGCTCAACGCCTCGTCGGCGCGGCCACAGACCTTCGTCTTCGGCTACGACGCCTACAAGCTCACCATGAGCATCGCCAGGGGTGAACTCGACGTGCCTGAAATCGCCTTGGCCTTACGTGCAGCCGGCATCTCGTAACGCGGCCCGATGGCTAACCCGACGTGAGCACGCCCCGGACGACCCGTCCGGGGCGTTACTGCGGGTGCTTGTCTCCGAAGGGCGATCAGGTGACGGGAACGTCCGGCGTCATCGGCGCGGCCGGCGCCACCGGCAGGCCGTGTCCCTCCGCGGTCGGCTCGGGCGCCGTCTGCCGACGCCGGCGCCAGGCGGCGAGGGCCGGCAGGAGGCTGTGCAACGCGGACCGCTGCGCGTCGTCGAGCACCAGACTGCGCGCCATCTCGTCGAGATTGGTACTGACGGTGTTCGGAGCATAACAGCGTTGGTCAATTCCGTCGGAGGGGCGATGTACACCCCGGGCCGAGGCTCGCGGGCCGTCAGCTCTCGGATTCCCCTTTTGCCCGGCGGCGGACCTCCCGCTCGGCCTCCTTGCGGGCCTGCTTCGCGGCCCACCGCTGGGACTCGCCGCTCATCAGGCCGGTGATCGTCTGGACCAGGAGCACGACTCCCCATGGGCCGGCGACCCAGCCGGGCCAGAAGTAGCCCAGATCGCCGGAGAGCACCGACGTGACGCCCCAGATCCCGACGCATATGGCGATGGTCCTGGCCCACGACTGCCACATGTTCGCCAGCCAGGCGCGGGTCGCGCCCGGGTAGTGACCGTCCGGACTCCGCTGCCACCGCTGGTCCACGCCGCCGAGGACGCGCGATTTCGCCGGCAGGTCGAGTGCCTGTGTGGCCGGGTCGGCCACGGGCAGATCGATCAGCAACCGGTCGAGGTCGGCATAGGTCTTGGCCGCATACGTCTCCCGGAGCCGCTCGTCGTATTCATGGAGGTTGAGCCGACCCTCGTCGAGCGCCGTGCGCAACCACTGCGCCACCCGCTCGCGGTCGGCGTCTCCGGCCCGGAGGTCACTGGTGTCCACTCAGCGAGCATGCCAGGAGCAGCGCTCGAACGCAGCCCCAGATCCGCCGCGCGGGACAGTCGACCTCGACTCCCCGGGCCCGATGGACCCGGGGAGTCGGCGAAGGGTCGCGAGCTCAGCCCTTGACGGCGCCGCCCAAGCCGGCGCTCGAGAGGAACAGGCGCTGGAAGATCAGGAAGAACACGACCGGAATGAGCGTCGCGATCGCAAGGGACGCAAGGAACACGCCCAGATCTGTCTGCTGCGCGATCGCGGGCAGGCGCACCGACAGCGGCTGCTTGGCCTGGTCCTTGAGCACGAGCAGCGGCCAGAGGAAGTCCTTCCAGCTCGCAATGGCCGCGAACACCGACACGACGCCGAGGATCGGCTTGGACATCGGCAGGACGACCGACCAGAACAGCCGGAACGAACTGGCGCCGTCGACCTTGGCCGCCTCGAACACCTCACGCGGGAGGCTGTCGAAGAACCGCGTCACGATCACGACGTTGAACGCGCTCGCGCCCGACGGCAGCCATACGGCGAAGAAGCTGTTGATGAGCGACGTGCCGACAACCGGCGGGTTGAGGACCGTGAGGTACAGCGGCACGAGGAGCACGACGGTCGGCACGAACAGGGTCGCGATCACCAGACCGTTGACGATCTTGGCCCAAGCGGGCCGCAGGACGGACAACACGTAACCGCCCGTGGTCGCGACGAGCAGCTGGACGAACCAGGAGCCGGCGGCGAGCCAGATCGTGTTGAGGAAGTACCTGCTGATGTGGACGTCGTTCCACGCCTCGCTGATGTTCTCCCAGCGCACACCGTTCGGGAAGATCGCAAGCGGCGTGCGGATGATGTCCTGCGTGGGAGTGATCGCGTACTTCGCGAGGAGCAGCATCGGCCCGATGCCGACTACGAGGAGCAGCACCAGCAGCGTCCCGTGCAGGATCTTCATGGTCACGTTGACGCGGGGATTACGCCAGTCCTGCTCGGAAACGTAGCCGCGGCCGCCGTCGAACTGGGATGCCTTGCGCTTGCGGACCGGTCGCGCACCGGCCGCACCGACCAGTCCTCCGGTCGCGCGGCCGGATCCGTCGGAGGTCGACGGGAAGGTCATGGTGGTCCTCTTCCCCTCGGGGGTGTGTTGGCCGGTCACTACTTGCTCCAGCGGGACGTGAGCTTGAAGTACACGAGCGACAGGATCGCCAGGAACGCGGCGAGCATGACGGACAGGGCCGTCGCCGCACCGTAGTTTCCGCCCAGGGAGCTGCCGAACCCGTAGTTGTAGATCATGAGAAGGATCGTCAGCGTGGCGTTCGCCGGGCCGCCACCGGTGAACAGGTAGGGCTCCAGGAACACCTGGACGGTACCGATGATCTGCAGAATGAAGGTGATGAGCAGGACGCCGCGCAGCTGCGGCATGCTCACGTGCCACACCTTCCGCCAGATGCCGGCGCCGTCGACCTCGGCGGCGTCGTACAGCTCGTCCGGAACGCTGATGAGCGCGGCCAGGTAGATGATCACGGTCCCGCCGGCCGCGGCCCACGTCGCTTCGACGACGAGCGACGGCATGGCCAGCGAGGGACTCGACAGCCAGGTGTACGGGCCGAGCCCGACCCAGCGCAGGATCGTGTTGAACACGCCGTCCGAGGAGCCGTCGTAGAAGAACTTCCACAGCAGGACGGCGACGACGGGCGGCACCACCACCGGGAGGTAGGCGAGCGCGGAGTACAGGCCCTTGCGCCGCCGGACCGAGCTGATGAGCACCGCCGTGACCAGCGGGACCGGGAAGCCGATCACGAGGGCGAGCAGCGCGAAGTAGAGGGTGTTGCGGATCGCCGTGGGCAGGTCGGGATCGGTGAGCACGTATTGGAAGTTGTGCCAGCCGACCCACTTCGGTGTCCCGACGAGGTTGGTCTTCTGGAAGCTCATGATGACCGACCGCACGATCGGCCACCACGAGAAGACTCCGAAGATGACCAGGAGCGGCAGCGCGAACACGACCGAGCTCAGCCCGCCGCGCCGGGCCCAGGTCAGTGGGTCGCGCCGGCGGAGCTGCCGGCCCCGGGGCCCGCCCGTCCCCGGCTTGTGGTTGCCCCCGGCGGCGGCGTCGCCGGTCTGCCGCAGGGTGCCCGGAGCACTCACGGCACATCACTCCTCGTCCTGGTTTCGGGGGCAGACCCCCGGTGTGGGCCGCCGGTCTACCGACGGCCCACACTTAGCGGGTTGTTGATGGTGTGGTGAGTGTCAGCCCGCGGCGTCGATGGCGCGCTGCGCCTTCGCGTTGGCGTCGTTGAGGAGCTGGTCGATGTTGGCGTCCTTGTCCGTCAGGACGGCCTGCACAACCGTGTCGAGCGCCTTGTAGACGTCCTGGGTGGCGATGGCCGGCTCGTTGACGAGCTTGGCGTCGAAGACCTTGCTGGTGAACGTGGTCATCTGGTCCAGCGGCACGTTGACGTAGGACTTGATCCAGTCCTGGTACTGCTGGTACTGCTGCTGCGTGAAGATCGGCAGCTCGGGGGTGCCCACGGGCTGCTTGCTCGCGACCTGGGTCTCCGCGTTCTTCGCGGCGGCGCCCTGGTTGGTGTACTTGCGCAGGTAGTGGAAGTCGATCCACTTGATCGCCGCGGACTTCTCGTTGTCCTTGGCCTTGCTGGAGACGGCCGCCATGGTGCCGCCGCCGAGCACGCCCGACTCACTGCCGGAGAGCGGGATCATGGTCAGACCGTACGACTTCGGGTTGATGTTGTTCGTCTGCACGAGGCTCGTGTAGACGTCCTGACCCGAGGTGTACATGCCGATCTTGCCGGCGGCGAAGGCCTGGTTGATGCCCGCCCAGTCGTAGCTGAAGTTCGCGCCCATGGAGTTGTCGGTCCAGCGCAGGTCCTTCAGGAACTGCAGCGAGGCCTTCGTGTGCTCGTTCGTGAGCGTCGCCTTCTTGCCGTCCTCAACGCGGCCGCCACGGGCGTAGGTGTCGACCGTGAGCTGCCAGCCGCCGGTGCCGTCCTTGGACATCTGGGCGAAGCCGGCCTGGTTGGTCTTCTCCGCGATGGCCTTGGCGGCCTGGCGGACCTCGTCCCAGCTGGTCGGCGGCTTGTTCGGGTCAAGGCCGGCCTGGGTGAACAGGTCGCGGTTGTAGTGCAGGCCGACCGCGTAGATGCTCTTCGCGGGGATGGCGTAGACGTGACCGTCCTGGCCCTGGCCGTACTGCAGCAGGTTCTTGTTGAACGCCGACGCGTACGACAGCTGGTTGAGGTAGGACTGCATGTCGACGATCTGCTGGTTCGCGATCAGCGTCTTCGCGTCGGTGAAGGGGATCTCGAACACCGTCGGCAGCGTGCCGCCCGCGAGGTCGGCCGCGAACGTGGTGGCCTTCCACTCGTAGTCGTGCGTCTTGACCGTGATGTTCGGGTTTTCCTTCTGGAAGTCCGTCACCTCTTGTGCGAGCGCCTGCAGCGCCTCGGGCTTGGAGCCGGGGAGCAGACCCACGACGTTGAGCTCCACCTTGGCGTTCGAGTCGCCGCTCTTGTCGTCGCTCGAGCACGCGACGAGCGTGCTGCTAAGCGCGAGCGCGCCCACGATGGCGGCTGCCATCGTGGTACGTGAGTACTTCATCGTCGCTCCTTGTTGGGGTGTGGAGGAATCCGACCCTGCATGGTGCTCATCGACGGGGATGTTTCCCATGCGGACGGTGATGCGTTTGCGGGTCGGATGGATCGGATGTAGGGATTCGTTGTGCGAGGGCTAGCCGTCAGAGCCGGAGCCAGACGGCGGTGTCCGTGGGCAGTCGGCCATCGGGGAGGTCCCCGCTCGCCAGAAGCACCGCGGAATGCTGTGGCAACGACGCCGGATCGGCGCCGAAGTTCACGACGCAGCCGATGTCGCCGCGCGTGAAGGCGAGGACACTGCTGGCCGCGCCGGGAATGTCGAGCCAGGCGAACGGTCCGTCGCACAGCCCGGGTTCGGAGCGCCGCGTGGCGATGACCGCGCGGTACAGCGAGAGCATCGACGCGGGATCGACCGCCTGCGCGTCGACGGCGTGGGCACCCCACCAGCCGGGCAGGGGCAACCAGGGCTCGGCGGTGGTGGCGTCGGGCCGCGGGGCCGAGAACCCGTGCGCGTGGGCGGGGTCGCTCGTCCACGGCAGCGGGACACGACAGCCGTCGCGTCCGGGGTCGACGCCGCCCGAGCGGAAGTGCATCGGGTCCTCGATGGCCCCGAGCGGCAGATCCTCGTTCTCAGGCAGGCCGAGTTCGTCGCCCTGGTACAGGTAGAGGCAGCCCGGCAGCGCCGCGGTCAGCAGCGCCGCCGCGCGGGCCCGGCGGGTGCCGAGCTGACGGTCGGTCGGCGTGCCGAAACGCTTGGCGTCGAACGCGAACGACGTGTCCTCCCGTCCATAGCGGGTGACCGGTCGCGTGATGTCGTGGTTGGACAGGACCCACGTGGCGGGCGCGCCGACGAGCCCGTGCGCATAGAGCGTCGTCTCGATCGACTCGCGCAGCTCCTTGGCGTTCCACGGCCGTACCATGAAATCGAAGTTGAACGCGGTGTGCATCTCGTCGGGCCGCAGGTAGTCCGCGAACCGAGGAATGTCCGGAAGCCAGATCTCGCCCACGAGGACGCGCGGCTCCTCGTACGAGTCGGCGATCGCTCGCCAGCTCCGGTACACGTCGTGCAACTCGTCGCGGTCCGTGAACGGATGCCCGCCGGGCGGCGGGGCGGCCGGGGCCTCGGGCAGCGCCGGATCCTTGATCAACAGCGCGGCGGAGTCGATGCGGATGCCGGCGACGCCGCGGTCGAACCAGAAGCGCAGGATGTCCTCGTGCTCGCGCCGCACATCGGGGTGGTTCCAGTTCACGTCGGGCTGTTCGGGAGTGAACAGGTGCAGATACCACTCGCCGGGCGTGCCGTCCGGGTCCGTGGTGCGGGTCCACGTGCTGCCCTGGAAGCTGGACACCCATCGCGTGGGGATCTGCGAGCCGTCGTCGCCCTTGCCCGGGTGGAACCAGAAACGCTCGCGCTCGGGCGAGCCGGGTCCGGCCTCGATCGCCGCCTTGAACCAGACGTGCTGGTCGGAGACATGGTTCGGGACGATGTCCAGGATGGTCCGCAGGCCCAGCGCGGCGGCCTCGGCGATGAGCGCCTCGGCTTCTTCGATGGTGCCGAAGGCGGGGTCGATCACCCGGTAGTCCGCGACGTCGTAACCGCCGTCGTTCAACGGGGAGAGATACCACGGAGTGAACCAGATCGCGTCGACGCCGAGGTCCTTCAGGTAGGCGAGACGCGCGCGGACTCCCGCGAGATCCCCGGTGCCGTCGCCGTTTCCGTCTGCGAAGGAGCGTGGGTAGATCTGGTAGATGACGGCGTTGCGCCACCACGATGAGGGATGTACCGGCGTCCCGCTCGGGCTCATGCTCACTTGCGGACTCCTTGTTGCCGAGCCTGCTCGGTCGGGGTGTGCCGTAGTAAACCTGCGATGCAGCGACGGTAGCTATTCGACAGCAAGTGTGCAAGAACCAGACGGCCATGTTACCGAAACGCGATCCGTACTTGCAGGCGCATCTGCTGAAAACGCCCGTCCACGCAGGTCACACAGCATGCTTGGTACTTGTGGAGGATGCCGCCCGGGTGATCGCGGCCTCATACATTCAGGCAGGCGATCCTGTCCGGGTCGGCGACCGATGCCGGGAACCAGTCAACCGGCGCGGTCAGCTCGGTCCGAGCGCAGCCGGCGGCCGCCGGGACAGCCCACGGCCCAGGGTCCGGGGGTCGGTCCCGGCTCAGTCTCGGAACGTGACCGTCGGTGCGGCCTTGCGACCGGTATGCGGTGCGTATGCCGCTCCGGGCGAACGCGCCTCGCGGAGCGGGCGGACGGCGGCGCGCAAAGGGCACCGCGAAAAAGGGGCACCGGGGAAGAGGGCACAGCAAAAGACCTACGAGGCGGTTTCCCTTCGCCAGCATTGCCTGGATCAGGTAGTGGGGATCGCCGTTCAGCCTCTCGGTTGTTCGACCTCTCAGCTCAACTGTCATCCAGTTGGGCTCTCCCGCACGTCTCGTAGGCCCACATCCGAAGTTACTCCCTCGGCGGCGCGACGTGGGGTGAGCTGCCGGGTGATCGCGGGTGGCCGCGCCGTGAGGACGCGCGGGGTGATCCGAGTGGAGGCGCGCATGACGGCCAGCAGGTATCCGGTGGTGCGGAAACCCGCAGCCGGAGAATCCCGCTGGCGCCGAGGCGGTCGCTCACCGGTACGAGCGAATGTGGATTCAACGCCCACACCCCCCGTTGGACAGGTGGTCCACCATGACGACCCACACCGTTGACCCGGTCCTGTGCATGGCGCTGTTCGTCTCCGACGCCCCCGGGTCCCGTGAACTCGACGACGCCACAATTCGCGAGACCGTCGACCGCACGCTCGAACGGCTCGGGCCGGACGAGTGCTACGCCCGCGCCGCGGAAGTGTTCGGCGACCGTCCCGAGACGGCGCTCGACCGGATCCAGTGGGCGCGCGAGCTGTGCACCCGCGCGATGGCGGTCCCGGCAGCCTGATAGGCCGCCGCCACCTGGCTTTCCGGCACCGGACGAACCGGTCAGCCCAGAGCCCGGTCGAGGTTGAACGCGGCGCTGATCAGCGCGAAGTGCGTGAAGGCCTGCGGGAAGTTGCCCTGTTGCTCACCGGCGCGGCCGATCTGCTCGGCGTACAGGCCGAGGTGGTTGGCGTAGGTCAGCATCTTCTCGAACGCCAGCCGCGCCTCGTCGAGCCGCCCGGCACGGGTCAGGGCCTCGACGTACCAGAACGAGCAGATCGAGAAGGTGCCCTCCTCCCCGCGGAGGCCGTCCGGGCTGGCGGCGGGGTCGTAGCGGTACACCAGCGAGTCGGACACCAGCTCCGCGGCGAGCGCCTCGAGGGTGGCGAGCCATTTCGGGTCGGTGGGCGCGATGAACTTCGTCAGGGGCATCATCAGGACGGCGGCGTCGAGGACGTCGTTGTCCTCCTGCTGTACGAACGCCCGCCGGGTGGTGGACCAGCCGCGGCGCATGATCTGCCGGTAGATCGTGTCGCGGGCCCGTCCCCAGCGCGGGATGTCGGCGGGCAGGCCGCGGTGGTTGGCCATCCGCATGGCCCGTTCGATCGCCACCCAGCACATCAGCCTCGAGTACAGGAAGTTCTTGCGCCCGCCGCGGGTCTCCCAGATGCCTTCGTCCGGCTGGTCCCAGTTGTCGCAGACCCAGTCCACCACGGCGGAGACCGCATCCCAGAGGTCGCTGGAGATGGGCTGTCCCCACTTGTCGTAGAGGTAGACCGAGTCGATGAGCGCACCGTAGATGTCGAGCTGGAGCTGGTCGGCGGCGGCGTTGCCGATGCGCACCGGGGTGGAGCCCTCGTATCCGTCCAGGTGGTCCAGTTCGCATTCGGGCAGGTGGGTGCGGCCGTCGATGCCGTACATGATCTGCAGCGGGCCGGACGGGCTGTTGCCCTGCCGGGTGATGCGATCGGCCAGAAACGTCATGAAGGCCGCGGCCTCGCCGGTGAAGCCCAGTCGCAGGAGCGCATAGGCGCAGAAGGCGGCATCGCGGATCCACACGTACCGGTAGTCCCAGTTGCGCTCGCCGCCGATCCGCTCGGGCAGGCTGGTCGTCGGCGCGGCCACGATCGCGCCGGTCGGTGCGTAGGTGAGCAGCTTGAGGGTCAGTGCCGAGCGGTGCACGGTCTCGCGCCACCGGCCGCGGTACCGGGAGGCGGACAGCCATCGCCGCCAGAACGCCACCGTGGCGCTGAACTCCTGCTCGGCCTCGGCGTGCGGGCACCCGCGAGGCTCGACGTCGTCACCGACCCGGTCGAGCGCGAACACCGCTGACTCGCCCTCCAGGAGCTTGAACGTCGCCGTCGCGTCCAGGGCGTCGTGTTCGACCGGCACGGTGGCGGTCAGCGCGAGCGACAGGCCGGCGGACTCGAAGCGCGTCTGGCCGGCGTGCCACCGGACGGTGTGCGGCTGCCTGGCGTAGTCGAACCGGGGAGCCACCCGTGCCCGGAACGGGATCGCGCCACGCACGCACAGGACGCGCCGGATCAGCCGGTGGCGGCCCGCCTCGCCGGACTCACCGGCGACCGGCATGAAATCCTGGACCTCGCCGACGCCGTCCTCGGTGAAGAATCGGGTGATCAGCACGTTGGTGTCGGGGAAGTAGAACTGCTTGGTCCGCGCCGGCACGTCGGCGGCCAGCTCGAACGACCCGCCCCGGTCGGCGTCGAGGATCGAGCCGAACACGCTCGGGGCGTCGAAGCGGGGACAGCAGTACCAGTCGATGGTGCCGTCGGTGCCCACCAGGGCCACGGTGCGCAGGTCGCCGATCAGGCCGTGCTCGGCAATCGGCAGATATCCGGATGCCGCACCGTTCATACGTGGGTACTTCCCCAATTCGGGGCCCGCCTAACGAGCGGCCACCTTGGCGTGAAGCCGAATTTGGCCAGCAGCGGGACAGGTGAACCGGCAGGTCATGGCACCGTGTTGCCACATGGCCACTTTATGAACTACGATCACCTCAAGAGAAACCGACGGCGCGGAGCACCGTCGGCATCTCGTTATCACAGCCAGATCCAGCACGCAACATTGGCGAACGTGGCCGAATCATCGACTTCAGGCGTGTCAACGCCCGGAGAGTCGGGCACCAATGGCTCCCCTCGAGCACCCAAGCTGAACGATCAAGCGGGTAGGGACCCTACGCCACTTCTGCGCGCTTATGCCAATGCTGCCGATTGCGACCTTTCGGGCACACATCGTTATCCACAATGACCGCCGGACTGCGCTCCGAAGCGATACAGTCACCGTTAGACGGATTGACGTCCATCGCGGTAACGCGCCGGAGGCCGCGCATGCCCGACGAGATTGCCCTGGTCATTGCCACGACGCTGGCCGCGAAAGGGGCCGAGGCCGTCATCGCGGGCGGCCGAAACGCCTTCTCCGCGCTCGCCGGGCTGCTCCGCGGGCACTTCGTGGCCAACCGGCGAGCAGCGACCGCGCTCGACCGGGCGCTCGCCGATCCCCGCGACCGCCAGGGCCAGCTGGCGCTCGCCGATGCGCTCGCCGCGGCGATGGCGGCCGATCCGCGGTTCGCCGCGCAGGTGCTCGCGCATTGGCGGACCGCCCGCACCGAGGATTTGAGCGGGTTGGTCGTGAATCACGTCAGCGGCGCGGCGCACAAGGTCATACAGGCCAGAGACATTCATGGCGACGTCTCCATCTGAGCCATCGGAGAGCCAGGCGGCCGGCACGCGAAACGATCTTTCCGGAACGGTCGTCGGGCCCATGGTGCAGGCCGGCTCCATCCGCACCGTGCATTTGCACCAGGCGCCCGCCAGATCGGCGGTACCGCGCCAATTACCGCCGCCGGCGCCGCATTTCACGAGCCGCACCGGCGAGCTCGCGCAGCTGGACACGCTGCTCGGCCGCGGCGGGGCGATGCCGGCGATCCTCACCGGACCGGGCGGCATCGGCAAGACCGCGCTGGCGCTGCAATGGGCGCACAGCGTCAAGCACCGGTTCCCGGACGGCCAGCTGTACGTCGACCTCGACGGGTTCAGCGACAACGAGCCGGTCGATCCCGGCGTCGCGTTGACGATGTTCCTCCGCGGACTGGGGGTCGCCCCGCAACACGTTCCCGGGACTCCCGCCGAACAGTCGGCGCTCTACCGGTCGATCACCGCCGACCGGTCGGTCCTGGTGATCCTGGACAACGCCCGCACGCCCTCGCAGGTGCGAGGGCTCGTGCCCGCCTCCGCGACGAGCGCGGTTGTGGTGACCAGCCGCAGCCGCCTCGCCGGGCTGGTTCCAGGCGGCGCCCGGATCATCGACGTGCCGCCGCTGCGGGCCCGCGACTCGGTCGCGCTGCTGGCACGTGCCGTGGGCGGGGCCCGGATCGCCCGCGAGCGCGGCGGGGCCCAGGATCTCGCCGACATCTGCGGCGGGCTGCCGCTCGCGCTGCTGGTGGCCGCGGCCCGGCTCGCGGCCAGGCCGAGGCTGTCAGTCGCCCGGGTGGCCGTGGAACTGGCCAACGAGGCGACCCGGCTCGAGGGACTGTCGGTGCCCGAGGGATTGTCGGTGCGTGCCGCGTTCGACCTGTCGTACCGAACCTTGAACAGCGATGCGGCGACGTTGTATCGCAGGTTGAGCCTGCACCCGGGCGTCGATTTCGGGTCGGGCGTCGTGGATGCGCTCGCCACCGCCGCCGGATGCGCCGGCGCGCGGGCGCCGATCGAGGCCCTGCTGCAGGCGAGCCTGCTCCAGGAGCGCCACGAGGAGCGGTTCCGGTTCCACGACCTGGTCCGGCTCCACGCCCGGCTGAAGGCGCAGGAGGACGACGCCGGCGACCGCGACGCCGCGGTCCTGACCATGGCGGAGTGGTACCTCGCGGCGGCCCGCCGCGCCGACGCGGTTCTGACGCCGTATCGCACCGGACCGTCCTACGCGGCCGCGACCGAGCCGGCGAGCCTCCCCCGCTTCGGCGGCCGCGACGACGCGCTGCGCTGGCTGGACCGGGAGCGGGCGAACCTCATCGCGGCCAGTCGGGTCGCGCTGGAGCTCGGGAACGCGGCCCTGGCGTGGCATTTGTCTGACGCGCTGTGGCCACTGCTGCTTTTCGTCAAGCCTCCTTTGCGGGAGCGGCTGGAGGTGGACAGCCGCGGCGTGGCGGCGGCGCGACTGTGGGGCGAGCCGGCCGCCGAGGCCGTGATGCTGCGGCGGCTCAGCCGGGTACTGACGAAGCTGGGCGACTACGCGGCCGCCGAGTCGCACGCGCACGCCGCGATCCGGCGGTACGGCGACGCGGGGGATCCGCGCGGGCGGCTCGACGCGCAGCAGGACCTCGCCTCCGTGTACCGCGAATCGGGCCGGGAGGAGCGGGCGGCCGCCATGCTCTTCGGCGTGCTCGCCGGGTACCGCCGGCTCGGCGACTCCCGCGGCGTCGGCCTGACGCTCATCGGCCTGGGCATGCTGCTGCCGGGCCTCGGACGGGCGGCGGAGGCCGTCGTCCTGCTGCGAGAGGCCCGGGCGGCGTTCGGCGATGCGGCCGTGGCCGATCCGTACAACGGGGTCCGCGTGACCCTCGGCCTGGCCGGTGCCCTGCTCGCCACCGGTGACCTCCCCGCGGCGGAGCGGGCCGCCGCCGAGGCCGCGCGCGGCATGCGCGACCTCGGCGCGTCGCACGAGCAGGCGGAGGCGCTGGCACTGCTCGGGCGCATCGCCCTGCGGCGCGATGACGCCGGGGCGGCGCGGCGGCACTACCGCGCGGCGATGGAGCTGTTCGCCGCTGCCGGCTCGCCCCGCGCCTCCGCGGTGCGCGCCGAGTTGCGGCTGGCAGGCTGAGCCGCCGACGCCGGCCGGCCGCTCACGACGGCCACGGCCCGTGCTCACCCCTGAGGATCCTGGGAACGGGAACCGGATCCGGCCTCCGGTGCCGGGCCGGCGCGTCCAGCCGCAGCAGCTCGTACATCGTCCGGTTGATGCGCGGGCCCGCCTCCCCCGGGCACGAGGTCAGCGCGGCGGCGACGGCCGCCGGGTCGACCGTCCGCGCGCGGCGCAACTGCGGCAGCAGCGGCCGGTCCGGGTCAAGCCGCTCCGCGCGGGTCGCGACGATCTCCTGCGCCGAACCGCGCGCGGTCGCCGGACGAAGACCGCCGACCTGCAGGACCTGACGTTCGACGGCGGCGGCGTACGCGGTGACCGAACCGTGGTCGCCGATCACACAGTCCGCGGCGACGACGAGGCTCCTCCAGTCGCCGGTCGGATCGAGCACGATCAGCCCGGCGTCGCGGCAGTCGCGCAGCCACGCCCAGACCTGGCGCCGGCCGTGCGCGCTCCACACCGCCGGATGCAGCAGGGCGGCCACCCGGAACTCGTCGGGCGGCAGCTGGTCGACCAGCCGCGGCAGCAGGTCCGGCTCGCCGCCGAACAGCCCGTCGGTGCCCCATGTCGAGCCGACCACCACGAGCCGGTGGCCGGCCGGCACGGCGAGCGAGTCGCGGTAGTGCTGCCGCCACGGCAGGCTGGCGACCAGCCGGTCGAGGCACGGATCGCCGGCCAGCACCGCGACCCGCAGCGCCTCCGGGCACTGACGGCGCAGGATCTCACGATCATGCTCGTGGGCGAGGATGAGCGCGGAGGGCAGGACTCGGCCGTCGCGGGTCAGCCGCGGGCCGTCCAGCCCGTACACCACAGGCTCGGCGAGGGCCGGACCGCCGGCGATTCGATCCGGGCGGGCGAGCTTGCCCCACCCGGCGCCATGCGCCATGACCACGATCGGGGCATGCAGCTCGTGCAGGCCGCCGTAGGCCGCGGCGAGCGCCAGGTCGAACCGGTGCCGGATCGCCTGCTCCCACGGCACGACACACGCGCCGAGTTCCGAAAGGAATCGCGGCACCGTGTGATTGAACACGTCGGGCGCCACCGTGAAAAGGAATTGAATGCGTGAATCAGATTCAATATGATCGATGATGTCGAGAATTCGGCTACAGCTCACGATCGTGTGGGCCACGATCAAGACATTTCGGCATCCGGGCCGGCTGACCCATCTCGGAGCGTCAATCCCGATCGGCGTTCGAGGCCAGTCCTGCGAGGTCATCGACACCACCACCCTTGGCGAGAAAGTTCGCGGTTCGGGCAGCGTGCGACCAGGCGGTTGTACGCGTTGTTGCGGACGGTCTTGCAATCGACTTGCCGCGGGCTGGACGAGACGATGTCGGATATCAGCTCAATGTGCACACCGGCTTGGTCGGCCGCCGTGTCGGGCACACACTGAGGATGCGACCTCGGGACGGATTGAGAGGAGCAGCGTGGACTTCGTCATCCTCGGACCAACAGCGCTGCACGTCGATGGGAAATCGATCCCGCTGGGCACCGCCAAGCAGCGCGGCATGCTCGCGCTGCTGCTCTATCACGCCGGTGAACCCGTTAGGGTCGATACGATATTCGAACACCTCTGGAATGGCCAGCACAAGTCGGTGAGCAGGACGAATCTGTACTCGATGGTCAGCCGGATTCGCGCCGCGCTGGGCCAGGCCGACCTCGGCGAAGCCCTGGTCCGGGTGCCGAGCACCGGGGCGTACCGGCTCGACATCGATCCGGGACTCGTCGATTACCATCGGTTTCAGCGCCTTGTGGCGCACGGCCGTGACGCCGCACGACAGCATCGATACGACGCCGCGGTCAAGGCGTTCGACAACGCGACACGGCTCTGGCACGACGAGCCGCTGGCCGACCTGCACGCCGCGCGCGCCGAGGACCTGCGCCGGCACATGAACAACGCGCTGCTCGGCGCTCAGAAACTGCTCGCCGAGAGCCTGCTGCGGCTCGGCCGGCACCATCGGACCCTCGCCGAAATCGAACCACTCATGCGGGCCAACGACCTCGACGAAACGCTCGCACAGCTTTGGGTGAGCGCGTTGTGCGGCGCCGGGCAGGAGCATGAGGCACGCACGTTCCTGCAGGACTTTCGGCGTCGTTTCCGCCGGCACCTGCGGGCCGAAACGACGGTCGAGCTGCCACACCTGGGCAGGGCCAAACATCGGGTCGGCACGGCCATGGAGCAGATCGACGACTCGCGGCGCGCCATGCCGCCGCAGCAGCTGCCGAAGGACATCGGCGATTTCGTCGGGCACGAGCCGCTGCTGGCCACGCTCGACGCGCTGGCCGCACCCGAAACCGCGGCGGCCACCGTGGTGGCGATCAGCGGAATGCCCGGCGTCGGCAAGACCACCTTGGCGGTGCATTGGGCCTACCGGCAGCGGCGCCGATTCCCGGACGGGAACCTGTATCTCAATGCCCGCGCGTACGGGCCGACCGCGGCGGTGGACCCCGAGGACGCTCTGGGCCGCTTCCTGGACGCCCTCGACGTACCGCCCGATCGGATGCCCGCCGGCCTGGACCAGCGCCGCAGCCGGTACAACCAGCTGCTGGCCGAGCGCCGCATGCTGATCCTGCTCGACAACGTCCGGGACGCCGGCCAGGTCCGCCCGCTCATCCCGACCGCCGACGGTTGCGTCACGTTGATCACCAGCCGGACGCGCCTGCGCGGTCTCAGCGTCCGCGACGGGATCCCCAGCGTCACCGTCCCGCCGCTGGCCGAGACGAACGGCCTGGCCCTGCTCGGACGGACCATCGGCGCCGCGCGGACCAGGGCGGAGCCGGACGCGGTCGGAGCGCTCGCCCGGCTGTCCGCCGGCCTGCCGCTGGCGCTGCGAATCATCGGAGACCAGGTCGCCGAGCGGCCGCGGGCGGCGGTCGCCGACCTGGTCGGCGAGCTCACCGGCCGGCTGCTCGACGCCGACAGCGACGACGACGAAGCGAGCCTGCGGACCGTATTCGCGTGGTCGTACCAGGCCCTCGCACCCGACGCCGCACGACTCTTCCGGCTCCTCGGGCTGCAACCGGGCCCGACCATCGGCCCGGAGGCCGGCGCGGCGCTGCTCGGCGCCGACGCCGCGCGCGCGGAGCAGCTGCTCAACGGGCTGGCCAGGATGGGCCTGATCAACCACGACACCGCGCGACGCTGGCGCCCGCACGACCTGCTGCGCCGGTTCGCGGCCGATCGGGCCGTCGAGGAGGACTCGTCGGACGCACGCTCCGCCGCGCTGCGGCGCCTGTTGGACTGGTCGGTGCTGTCCGGCGCCAACGCCCTCGCCGTGCTGGCGCCCGATCGCGCGCCGGTTCCGGACCTTCCGGCGCCGTCCGCCGTCACGCCGCGGACGTTCGCCGCCGACCGCGAGGCGATGGCGTGGTGCGAGGCGGAGCGGGAGAACCTCGGCGCGGCCGGACTATGGGCCGGCCGCAACGGATTCGACCGGCACGGATGGCAACTGCCCCAGGTGCTGCTGGAGACCTTCCAGCGACGCGGCCACCTGGAGGAGGCCCTGCCGCTGCTGCGATCGGCACTCGCCGCGGCGGAACGCGACGGTCACGAGATCGCGCAGATCGGCACCCTGAACAACCTCGGCGCCATGTACTTCGCGCTGCACGACTACGCGAACGCCCTGACGAGCTTCGACGGCGCGCTTCGGCTGGCCCGCCGGAGCGGCGATACCGGGACGGAGACGATGTGCCTGCACAACCTGGCGGCGGTACACCTGAGCAACGGTGACGCCCCGATGGCCGCCCGCATCCACCGCTCGGTCCTCGCCGCCTGCCGCGCCGGCGGAAACTCGACGGGCGAGGCGTCCGCGCTGCACCGGCTCGGCGACGCCCTGCGCCGGATGGGCCGGCACGACGAGGCGGCGACGCACTACCTCGACGCGCTGCACATCCGCGAGCGGACGGGCTCGTTGCGCGGTCAGGGCAGCCTGCACCGCACCCTGGCCGAGCTCTACCTCGCCACCGGCCGGCCCGCCCGCGCCCTCGGCCACGGCGAGCGGGCGCTCGACTTCCACGCCCGGGCGAGAGACGACCCGGGCCTCTGCGACGCGCTCGTCACGATCGCGGACGTCAGGCGTGCCCTCGGCTCGAACCGCAGCGCGGTCCGGGACGCCGAGCAGGCGATCTCGCTGAGCGTCGACCTTGCCGACACCCGCCGCCACTGCCAGGCCCTGGCGGCGCTGGTGGACGCGCTCGCGGCGGTGGGTGACCATGCGCTCGCCAACCTCCGGTCCGTGGAGGCACTGGCCCTGCTGGACGAGGTCGACGACCCGCAACTGCGCCCGGTCCGCGACCGCCTGAACTCCGTCGCCGGCCCCGGCCGGGCACCGCGACCGCCGGACTCGCCGGCACATTAGTCCGCGTCCGGGCGAACGGTCGTCACACCGGCTCTCGGTTCCTGATCGGTCGCATGACCTGCTTGGCGACGCAGGCGGGGATGCCACTGGCGTGTTCGGCGGCCAGGCGGCGGTAGCTGCTCGGCGACATGCCGACCAGTTCGGAGAACCGCGTGCTGAAGGTGCCAAGCGACGAGCAACCGACCGCGAAGCAGACCTCGGTGACCGACAGGTCACCGCGTCGCAGCAGGGTCATGGCCCTCTCGATGCGCCGGGTCATGAGGTAGCTGTAGGGCGACTCGCCGTAGGCGGCACGGAACGCCCGGCTCAGGTGTCCGGCCGAGAGATGGACGCCGCGCGCCAGCGCCTCGACGTCCAGCGGCTGCGCATAGTCACGGTCGATCCGGTCGCGGACGCGGCGCAGCAGGGCGAGGTCGCGCAGGCGCGGGTCGGGTCTGCTGGTCACAGAGACAGCCTGCCTTGCGAACGGCCTCGCGGCCTAGGCCCGACTGGGACAAAAGCACCCATAGGGGGCGCTCCTGCCCGGAGGGTGATGCGGGTTGAGGCGGGCATACCTGCCAGCGGGTATCCCCTGGTGCGGAAACCCGTAGCCGGAGAATCCCGCTGGCGCCGAGGTCATGATGCGACGGTACGAGGGACGGTGGAGTCAACACCCACACCCCGTTGAACAGGTGATCACGATGACGACCACGACTTGCCCGGTTGACCCGGTCCTGTGCATGGCTCTGTTCGTCTCAGACGCCCCCAAGTCGCGCGACCTGGACGACGCCACCATCCGCGAGACCGTCGACCGCACCCTCGAGCGGCTCGGGCCCGACGAGTGCTACGCCCGCGCCGCCGAGGAGTTCGGCGACCACCCCGAACTCGCCCTCGGCCGCATCCAGTGGGCGCGTGAGCTGTGCACCCGCGCCATGGCGCCGGCGCTCGCCGGCGCCGCCGCCTGACGGTCGGGCTCCACCTCGCCGAATGCCTAGGGCTGTTCGCGCGAACACCACCAGGTCGTCCGGCCGCCGACCGTGCCGCGCAGCATCGGCGCCCCGCACCTCGGGCAGACGGCGTCGGCTCGCCGGGCCGGGACGACCGACAGCGCGTGGACGCCGCCGCCGGCGAGAGCCGCGGCGACGGCGGCCCGCAGTCCGCGGTGCAGCCGGTCGACCTCCGCGCGTGACAGGCCGTCGACCGTACGCGCCGGATTGAGCTCGGCCAGCCAGAGCGCCTGATCGGCGAGCAGGTTGCCCACCCCCGCGATCGCCTCCTGGTCGAGCAGGCGAGCCTTGACCGGCGCTGCGCCCCGCGCCATCACCGCCCGGAGCTGGGCCGGGGTGATCTCACCGGCATCCGGCCCCAGCCGTTCGACCGGCGGGTCGAGGCGTACGCGGCCGAGCCGCCGGGGATCCAGGAGCAGCAGGCTCGTCCCGTCCTCGAAACCGAGCGAGAACCGGGTGAACCGGTGGTCTCCCCGCGCCCGCCCGCGCCGCCAGTAGTCGCCGCCGTCGACCTCCCGCCCGTCCTCGCCGGCGAACACGACCTTGCCCGACATGCCGAGGTGGATACCGAGGGCCGGGCCGGCCACCCGGGAGCCGCGCAGGCCCGAGGTCTCGCACCACATGCTCTTGCCGCGCCGGTTGGCCTCGGTCAGCCGCCGCCCCAGCAGGGCCGCGCGAATCTCGCCGGGCGGGTGGGGGCGGCACACGTAGGTGTCCGCGTCGTCGACGTCGACGATGAGGCGCCCGAGCGCGTGCCGCTGCACGACCGCGCGGGCCGACTCGACCTCGGGAAGCTCCGGCACCCTGGCGAGGTTAGCGCCCTGGGAGGATGTCCGCGTGGGAGAACCGGAGCTGCCCGTCGCCGCGGTGCTCGACCGGGTCGTCGGGGCCGTGGAGGCGGGCGCGACGGTGCTCGTCGCGCCGCCCGGGACCGGGAAGACGACCCTCGTGCCGCTCGCGCTCGCCGGCGGGCTCGGCGGGCGGATCGTCGTCGCGGAGCCGCGGCGGATCGCGGCCCGGGCCGCGGCGCGCCGCATGGCCGAGCTGCGCGGCGAGCGGGTGGGCCAGACGGTCGGGTACTCCGTGCGCGGCGATCGCCGGGTCGGCCGCGACACCCGGGTCGAGGTGGTCACCACCGGACTGCTGGTGCAGCGGCTGCTCGCGGACCCCGAGCTGCCCGGCGTCGGCGCGGTGATGATCGACGAGTGCCACGAGCGGCACCTGGACACCGACCTCGCGACCGCGTTCCTCGTCGAGGCGCGGCAGACGATCCGGCCCGATCTGGGGCTGCTGGCCGCCTCGGCGACCGTCGACGTGCGGCGGTTCCGGGAGATCCTCGACGCCGCGGTGGTCGAGGCCGACAGCCCGCTGTTCCCGCTCGAGGTGCGCTGGGCGCCGCCGCGCCGGCCGCACGTCGGGGCCGAGCCCGCGTTCCTCGACCATGTCGCGCAGACGATCAGGGCGGCCTGGCGGGAGACGAAGCATGACATCCTGGCGTTCCTGCCCGGCGTCGCGGAGATCGAGGGTGTACGCCGCCGAATCCCCGAGATCCCGACCGTCCCGCTGCACGGACGGCTCCCGGCGGCGGCGCAGGACGAGGCGCTCACCCCTCGGGGTGCACGACGGGTGATCGTGGCGACCGCGGTGGCCGAGAGCAGCCTGACGGTCCCGGGCGTGCGGGTCGTGGTCGACGCCGGGCTCGCGCGGGTGCCGCGCACCGACCTCGCCCGCGGGCTCGGGTCGCTGGCGACCGTCCGGGTCTCCCGGGCCGGCGCCGCCCAGCGGGCCGGGCGCGCCGCGCGGGAGGGGGCCGGGGTGGTGTACAAGTGCTGGTCCCCGGCTGACGACGAGCGCCTCCCGGCGCGGCCGGAGCCCGAGGTGCGCACCGCCGAGCTGACCGGGTTCGCGCTGGCGCTGGCGTGCTGGGGGCGGCCCGACGGCACGGGGCTCGCGCTGCCGGACGCGCCGCCGGAGGCCGCGCTGCGGGTGGCCCGGGAGACGCTGCGGGCGCTCGGCGCGGTGGACGAGCGGCTCGAGGTCACCGAGCGCGGGCGGCGCATCGCCCGGGTCGGGGCGCATCCGCGGCTCGCCCGGGCGCTGCTGGACGGGGCGCCGATCGTCGGGGCGCGCAACGCGGCCGAGGTCGTGGCCGTGCTGGCCGAGGACGCCCTGCCGACCGACGACCTGGCCGCGGCGCGGCGGACCACGGACCGGTGGCGGGCGGAGGCCGGCCTGCTGTACCGCATGATCGAGAACCCGGTCGAGCGCGACACGAGCGCGGACCGGGCGGCGGGCATCATCGCCGGCCTGGCATACCCGGAGCGCATCGCCCGGCGGCGCCGCGACGGCTACCTCATGGCCGGCGGCACCGAGGCCGAGCTCGCCGGGGGCTCGTCGCTGCAGGGCCACCCGTGGCTGGCGATCGCGGCCGCGGACCGGCCGGCGGGGCGCGTCAACGCACGCATCCGGCTCGCCGCCGCGATCGACGAGGACATCGCCCGCGAGGCCGGCGCGGCGCTGCTGTCCACCGCGGACGAGGCGAGCGCCACCGGGGTACGGCGGGTCGAGCGGCTCGGCGCGATCGTGCTGTCGCAGCGGCAGATCGGCGCGGCGCCCGCGGAGCTTGCCGAGGCGGCCCGGCGGGAGCGGCTGCGGCGCGAGGGCGTGCCGTGGACCCCGCTGCGCCGCCGCCTGGACTTCCTGCACCGCGTGGTGGGCGCGCCGTGGCCCGACGTGAGCGACGAGGCCGTCATCGAGTCGATGGTGGACGGCACCGACCTGCACACCGCGCTGCAGGCGCGGCTGCCGTGGCCGCAGGCGAAGGACCTGGACCGGCTGGCGCCGGAGCGGCTCGCGGTGCCGAGCGGGTCGGCGGTCCGGCTCGACTACGCCGACCCGGAGGGGCCGGTGCTCGCGGTCAAGGTGCAGGAGATGTTCGGGCTGGCGCGCACGCCGGAGGCCGGCGGGCGGCCGGTGCTGCTGCACCTGCTCTCCCCCGCCGGACGCCCGGTCGCCGTCACCCGCGACCTGGCCTCGTTCTGGCGCACCGGCTATCCGCAGGTGCGCGCGGAACTCCGCGGTCGCTATCCGCGTCACCCGTGGCCCGAGGACCCGACTACCGCACCGCCCACGCGGAGGGCCAACCCGCGCCGCTGACCCAACGCCCACCCCCGGCCTCACCCGGCCGTCACCGGCCCGCACCGGACGCTGGAAGGCAGGACGAGGAGGCTGCGGATGACAGACGACCTGCCCACGCTGGCCGCCGAGGCGTACGGCTACGGCTACCCCCTGCTGCAGGACCTGCGAGCCGTCGGCACCGCATCCGTCTTCAACGCGTTCACGCACCAGCGGGGCGTTCCCGACACGCCCAACGCCAATCCCGACGTGCTGTACTCCATCGCCCAGCTCGACCTGTCCGGCGGCCCGCTGTGGCTGCGCGTGCCCGACACCGGCGGCCGCTACCACGTGGTCCAGTTCGTCGACGCGTGGACGGACAACTTCGCGTACGTCGGCAGCCGCACCACCCCCGACGAGGAGCGCGAGTTCCTGCTCGTGCCGCCCGGCTGGGCCGGCCGGGAGGCGCCCGCCGCCGAGGTCATCCGGGTGCCGACGATGATCACCACGCTGATCGCCCGCTTCGGCGTCGGGCCCGGCGTGCACGCCCTGCAGGATGCCCTCACCATCGACCGGATGTACCCCCGCGTGTCCCTGGACGGCCTGCCCCGCCCGCAGGCCGGCGTGCCGGACGAGTTGATCTTCCTCGAAACGCTGCGGCGCAGCCTCGCGGCGTTTCCGCCCTCCCCGGCCGAGCGCCGCTACCAGCGCCGGTTCGCGCCGCTGGGACTGTTCGACGGCGGAAACTCGCCGTATCCGACCATGCCGCGCGAGCAGCGCGCCGCGATTCGCGAGGGCCTCGAGCGCGGCCGCGAGGCGCTCGAGGAGGCGGCCACGACCGAGCACGCCGCGCTGGTCAACGGCTGGACGAACGACCTGCACACGTTCGACTACAACCTCGACTACTTCGAGGTCGGCACCGTCGACGCCCCGCAGTGGACGCTGCCGGACCGGGACACGGCGCACCACGTGCGCGCGGTCGCGGCCCGCACCCGGCTGTGGGGCCACCACGCGTACGAGGCCGTGTACCCCACCGTCCACAAGGACCGCGAGGGCGTTCGGCTGACCGGCGCCCACGCCTACACGCTGCGCCTGGACCCGCCGCCGCCGTCGGCGGGGGGCTGGTCGCTGGCGATGTACGACGGGCCGGGCTCCCGCCTGGTCCCCAACGAGCTGGACAAGCACTCGGTCGGCGCCGGGACGCCCGGCCTGCGCACCGAACCCGACGGCTCGGTCACGATCCTGATCCAGCCCGACCGCCCGGACGACCCGGCGGCCGTGCCCAACTGGCTGCCCGCGCCG
Source organism: Dactylosporangium sp. NPDC000555 (assembly GCF_040300025.1). Taxonomy (NCBI): domain Bacteria; kingdom Bacillati; phylum Actinomycetota; class Actinomycetes; order Micromonosporales; family Micromonosporaceae; genus Dactylosporangium; species Dactylosporangium sp. NPDC000555. The sequence continues at coordinate 33,773 of NZ_JBEPDB010000061.1, forward strand.
CGGGGCGAGTTCCACCCGGTGCTGCGCGTCTACGCGCCCGCGGACGCGATCCTGCGCGACGAGTACCACCTGCCCCCACTCGTGGAAACAGCCCGTTGAACCGCCGACCCCGCGAGGGGGCGGGCTGACGGTGACGGGTGATCCGGCCCACCACCGGGGCGGGTGATTTCCCGACAAAACCGGTGGCGAGGATCGGGCAGACTCGGTGCATGTCCGCGCCACCGTCCTGCACCGCCGAGCTGCTCCGGCTTATCGAGTCCGGGGTCCGCGTCAAGTACCTGCACTTCTGGGGCCACCACCCGCGACCCGGCGGGACGATCGGGGCGAGCTGCCTGAGCCAGTGGTGGCCGGCCGCGTTCGAGGTGGACGGTGTCCGGTTTCCGTCCGCCGAGCACTACATGATGTGGCGCAAGGCCAAGCTCTTCGGCGACGACGCCATCGCCACGCGGGTGCTGGACGTTTCGCATCCGAATGAGGCGAAGACCCTCGGCCGGCGGATCGCCGGGTTCGACGAGGAGGCCTGGGCGCGGGAGCGGTTCGGCATCGTGGTCGCCGGCAGCATCGCGAAGTTCGCCGCCCACGACGACCTGCGCGCCTTCCTGCTCGGCACCGGCGACCGGGTGCTCGTCGAGGCCAGCCCGCTGGACCGCGTCTGGGGCATCGGCCTGGCCGCCGGCGACGCGTCCGCGGACGAGCCCGCCCGCTGGCGCGGCCTCAACCTGCTCGGCTTCGCCCTCATGCACGCCCGCTTCGAGCTGGCGGCCCGGTGAGCGGCACGGAGCGAAGCCGCGCATGCTCTGGGTCGATCAGCGCGAAGCCCCATCGAGCCAGAGCGGGCGTTGTGGCCGCTCACAATAAACGCAGGTTCAGCTCATGCCGCGGCCGGAGCGAAGCGGAGGTTTCGGCGTGAGCGGCAGGGAGGAGATCGAGCCGCTGCCGGGGTGGCTGGCCTGGCCGATCCGGGTGCTGGCGGTCATCTTCGTGGTGCCGTTCAAGCTGGCCTGGGACCTGCTCACGATCGTCATGCGCTTCCTCTGGCGGTACGTCGGGATCCCGATCTGGGAGTACGTGCTGTACCCGGTCCTGTACTACGGGCTGTGGGTGCCGATCCGCTGGATCACGGTGCACGTGCTGTGGCGGCCGCTGGTCTGGGTGGCCGAGCACATCCTGGCCCCGCTGTTCACGGCGCTGTGGAACGCGCTGGTGTGGTTCGTCCGCGCGCTCGGCCCGTTCTGGCGCGTGCTCGGCCGGGTGCTGCTGGAGATGGTGAAGGCGGTCGGCTGGGCGCTGGACCTGCTGTACCGCTACGTCCTGTACCCCCTCGGCCTCGCCGTGAAATGGGCGACGATCGCCTTCTACCGCTACCTCCTGCGCCCGATCGGGTACGTCCTCGCGTTCATCGGGATCTACCTCGTGGTCCCGGTGGCGAAGGCGGTCGCTTGGGCCTGGAACCACTCCGTGGTCCTGCTGTGGCGATACCTCGTCGTCATCCCGGTGTCCTGGGTCTGGCGGACGCTGGTGGTCCCGCCGGCCAGATGGGTCCGCTCCGCCGTGCTCCGCCCGATCGCCGAGACGACCCGCCGCGTCCTCGCGACCCTGGGCCTGCGCTGAAGGTTACGACGATGACGGCGTCGCCGGCGCCGACCGGTGCCCCGCCCGCTCGGCGGCCAGGTTGGCCCGGCGCATGCCGTAGGAGAAGTACAGCACCAGCCCGGCCGCCATCCAGACGAGGAACCGCACCCAGGTGATCACGGGCAGGTTGAGCATCAGCCAGACGCTCGCCAGCACGCTCACGGCGGGCAGCCACGGCACCAGCGGGGCGCGGAAGGCGCGGGGCAGGTCGGGACGGGTGCGGCGCAGCACCGCGACGCCGATCGAGACGACCACGAACGCGAACAGCGTGCCGATACTGGTCAACTCGGACAGCTCGGACAGCGGCACGAACGCCGCGAGCACCATCACGACCGCGCCGGTGATCGCGGACATCACCCACGGGGTGCCGTAGCGGGGGTGGACCTTCGCGAGCACCGGCGGCAGCAGCCCGTCGCGGGCCATCGCGAAGGAGACCCGGGCCTGGCCCAGCAGCAGCACCAGGATGACCGAGGTGATGCCGCAGACCGCGCCGAGGGAGATGAGGTCGGCCGCCCAGCCCTGCCCGGTCAGGTCGAAGGCCTTGGCCAGCGGCGCGGCGGTGTTCAGCTGGCCGTAGGGGACCATGCCGGTGACCACGAACGACACGGCCATGTACAGCACGCCGCAGATCACCAGCGAGCCGATGATGCCCCAGGGCACATCGCGCTGCGGGCGGCGGGTCTCCTCGGCGGTGGTCGCCACGACGTCGAAGCCGATGTACGCGAAGAAGACGATCGACGCGGCCGCGACGACGCCGAACCAGCCGAAGTGCTGCGGCGTGATGCCGGCGAGCACCTGCAGCAGCGGCGCGTCGCCGCCGGACTCCTTCGCCGCGGGCCGCGCCGGCGGGACGAACGGGGTGTAGTTCGCCGCCTTGACGAAGAACAGGCCCAGGCCGATGACGAAGAGGACGACCGCCACCTTGATGAGCACCAGCGTGCCGGTCACCCGGCCGGAGAGCTTGGCGCCGAGGATGGCCACGGCGGTGAGCGCCACGACGATGAACGCGGCGCCGAGGTCGGGCCGGGCCAGGTCGCCGGCGAGCCAGGTCGGCAGGTCAAGGAGCTCCTGCAGGTACGCCGACCAGCCCCGCGACACCACGGCCGCGCCGAGCGCCAGCTCCAGGCAGAGGTCCCAGCCGATGATCCAGGCGATGAACTGGCCGAGGGTGGCGTAGGAGAACGTGTACGCCGACCCCGCGACCGGCACCGTCGAGGCGAACTCCGCGTAGCACAGCGCCGCGAGCGTGCACACGACGCCGGCGAGCGCGAACGACAACACGATCGCGGGCCCCGCGTTGCGGGCCGCCTGCTGGCCGGTGAGCACGAAGATGCCCGTGCCGATGATCACCCCGACGCCGAAGACGGTCAGGTCGAAGGCGGAGAGATTCTTGCGAAGCCTGCGACCGGGCTCGTCGGTGTCCCGCATCGACTGTTCGATCGACTTGGTGCGAAAGAGCGACGACATGCCCTCGACATGCCCGCAGGACCACCCTGCTACACGTCCGCGGCCTCCCGCAGTACCATTAAACCTATCTCTTAAATAGGATTTCCGAGGAAGGGCGGTGAACGATGGGGCGGACGGGCACCACCGTCGTGGTAGGCGGCGGCTGTAGCGGGGCGCTGGCGGCGATCCACCTGCGCGACGACCCGGCGCGGGAGGTGGTGATCGTCGATCCGGCGCCGTTGCACGGACTCGGCCGCGGCGCGGCGTACCGCACCACGGACCTGGCCCACCTGCTCAACTCGCGCGCGGCGGCGATGAGCGCGCTCGCCGACGCCCCCGACGACTTCGTCGCATGGTGCCGCGAGCAGGGGCTTTCCATCGGCCCGGCGGACTTCGCGCCGCGCTCGGTCTACGGCGACTACCTGCACGACCGGCTGCGCCGGGTGTCGTTCGCCCACGTGCGCGCGGTCGCGACCCGGGTGCGGCCGGACGGCGCGGTCCTGCTGCGCGGCGGCGGCGAGATCCGCGCCGACCAGGTCGTGCTGGCGCTCGGGCACGGTGCGCCGGCCGGCCCGCTGGCGATCACCTCGGCGGTGCGGACCCACCCCTACTATGTGGGAAACCCGTGGACCCCGGGCGCGCTGGACCGGGTGCCGGGCGATCTGCCGGTACTACTGATCGGCACCGGCCTGACCGCGCTCGACGTCGCCCTCACCCTGCACGGACGGGGCCGGCGGGCGCCGTTGCTCGCCGTGTCGCGCCGCGGGCTGCTACCCCAGCCGCACCTGGAGCGCCAGCCGGCCGGGGACGCCGCGTTCGCCTATCACGGCACCGGCCTGGCCGGGCTGCTGCGCGCGCTGCGGGAGTACGCCGTCACCCAGCCGGACTGGCGCTCGGCCGTGGACGCGGTCCGGCCACAGATCGACCGCCTGTGGTGGCAGCTGTCCGTCGACGCCCGGCGCAGCTTCCTGCGCCACGTGGCCGCGTACTGGGAGGTGCACCGTCACCGCATGGCACCGCCGATCGCGGAGAAGATCCGGAGCCTGCGCGACAGCGGCGCGCTGACGGTCCGATCGGGGAAGATCCGCGCGATCCGCCGCGGTGAGCGCGGCTTCGTGGTCACCATCGACGACGCGGCGATTCCGTTCGGCGCGATCGTGAACTGCACGGGTCCGGGCGGCGCGGCGACCAGCACGCTCGGGCGGGCGCTGCTCGACGACGGCCTGGCCAGGCGCGACGCCACCGGCATCGGCTTGGACGTGGACGGGCTGGGGCGGCTCATCGACCGTCACGGCGAGCCGATCGAGCATCTCTTCGCGGTCGGCCCGACCCGCCGCGGGGCCTGGTGGGAGACGACCGCGGTGCCGGAGATCCGCGCCCAGGCGAGGGATCTAGGCCGCTATCTGCTTACGCGTCATCACGTGCTCAACTAACGCGATCAGCACGTCCTTGACCGAACGGCGATCGCGGGCGTCGCAGAGCACGACCGGCACCTCCGGATCGAGGTCCAGCGCCTTGGCGATCTGCTCGGAGCTGTGCTTCTGCACGCCGTCGAAACAGTTCACGGCGACCAGGAAGGGGGTGTTGCGCCGCTCGAAGTAGTCCACCGACGGGAAGCAGTCGTCCAGCCGCCGGGTGTCGGCCAGCACCACGGCGCCGAGCGCACCCAGGGCCAGCTCGTCCCACAGGAACCAGAAGCGGTCCTGGCCCGGGGTACCGAAGAGGTACAGCACGATGTCCTGATTGATGCTGATCCGGCCGAAGTCCATCGCGACGGTCGTGGTCCGCTTGGCCTCGACGCCGTGCACGTCGTCGATACCGACGCCGACGTTGGTGAGCACCTCCTCCGTCTGCAGGGGACGGATCTCGCTCACCGCGCTGACGAGCGTGGTCTTGCCGACGCCGAACCCGCCCGCGATGAGGATCTTCACCGCGAGGGGGACGTGACCGTCAGAGCGCTCGGAGGCCATTGACAACCGCCTTGAGGATGCGATCGTCGGGCCGCTGCGGCCCGACGGACTGGTCGTACTCCGGTTCGTGCATCTCGATCAGCCCCTGCTGGAGCAGGTCGCCCAGCAGCACGCGCACGACGCCGAGCGCGAGATCGAGGTGAGAGGCGAGCTCGGCGACGGACACCGGCTCGCTGGTGCGCGCCAGGATCGCGCGCTGCTCGGGCAGCAGGTGCAGCTCGCCCGAGCCGTCGACCCTGCTCACAACGAACGCGACCAGGTCGAAGGCGCCGACGGCAGGCTTGGCTCGGCCGCCCGTCACGGCGTACGGACGCACTACCGGGCCGGCGTCGGAGTCCAGCCAGTCGTGCTCACCCTGCGGCATCGTCGGAGACGCCCGGTCGCGACGGCGCGGTGAGGTACTGCCCGACCCTGGTCACCAGCATCGCCATCTCATAGGCGATCACGCCGATGTCGGAGTCGGAGGCGCTGAGCACCGCTAAGCACGCGCCCTGTCCGGCAGCGGTGACGAACAGGAACGCGTCGTCCATCTCCACGATGGTCTGGCGGACGGCGCCGCCCTTGAACTGCCGCCCCGCGCTGCGCGCCAGGCTCTGAAACCCGGAGGCCACCGCCGAGAGGTGCTCGGCGTCGTCGCGGCCGAGCCCGCCCGACGCGCCCATGAGCAGCCCGTCGGCGGAGAGCACGACGGCGTGCTGCGCCGACTCGACCCGCTCGACAAGGTCGTCGAGAAGCCAGTCGAGCTTGCCGGTCCGACTTGTCGAGTGCGTCACCTATACGTCCCTTTCCGGTGTGTTCATGGCCGTATCGTCGATCGGGGTCTGCCCGGCATCGCGCCGGCCGCGGGTGAACCCGGCCTGCAGCGATGTCATCATGGCGCGGGTCTGCTCGGGCGAGCGCCCACCGACCGTGGTTGTCGCGAACTGCGTCGCCGGGATGCCGTCCACGGTCAGGTCGTCCTCGGACCGCTCGCGTAGCTGCGGTGCGAGACTAGCCTGACGGCGGCGGCGCGGCAGCCCGTCATCGGTGAACGCGGGGGTCGCCGTCCGCTCGTCGTACGGTTGCCGCTGCGCCGGTATGGCGGGCGCGGCCGCCTCCGGCACGGTGACCGGCTCGGAGACCACGACCACATTGGAGACCACGATCGCGTCGGGGACGACGGACAGGTGTGACGACGGTCTGACGTCGGCGAGCGTCGGGCGCACCGCGTCCGCGGGCTCCAGTTCCAGAACCGTCTCGGCGGCCATCCGGTGCTCCTCCGCCGGCGTCGGCGCGGTGAGCTCGTGCGTCGCGCCGGTGATCAGGTGCGGCGGGATGAGCACGACCGAGGTGACGCCGCCGTACGCCGAGGCGCGCAGCGTGACCCGCACCCCGTGCCGCGCGGCGAGCAGCGCCACGACGAACAGGCCCAGCCGGGCGCTGTTGGCCGGGTCGAACTCCGGCGGATGCAGCAGCCGCTGGTTGGCCTCCTCGATCGCCTCGGGCGCCATGCCCAGGCCGCGGTCCTCGATCTCGATCGCGTATCCGTTCGGGACCAGCTGCCCGCTGATCTGCACCCGGGTATGCGGCGGCGAGTACGCCGTGGCGTTCTCGATGACCTCGGCGAGCAGGTGGATGACGTCGGCGACGGCGCGGCCGACCAGCGACGCCTCCGGCAGTGCCAGGAACCCGACCCGCGCGTAGTCCTCCACCTCGGAGACCGCGCCCCGGATGACGTCGACCATCGGCACCGGGTTGCGCCAGCCCCGGCCGGGTGTGGCGCCGGCCAGGATGACGAGGTCCTCGGCGTGGCGGCGCATGCGCGTGGCGAGGTGGTCGACGCGGAAGAGGTCCTCCAGCTCGTCCGGATCGGATGTGCGCCGCTCCATGCGGTCCAGCAGGCCCAGCTGGCGGTGCAGGAGCGTCTGGCTGCGCCGCGCGATGTTGAGGAAGACCTCGTTGAGCCCCTGCCGCAGCTGGGCCTCGTGCGCGGCGGACTGCACCGCGGTGCGCTGCACGGCACTGAACGCGTTGCCCACCTTGCCGATCTCGTCCGTGCCGTACTCCAGCGGGGGCGCCGCGGCCACCACGTCGAGCTGCTCCCCCTTGCGCAGCCGGGCGACGAGCTCGGGCAGGCGCACATCGGCGAGATCCTGCGCGTCCTGGCGCAGGCCGACCAGGCGGCGGATCAGCGAGCGGCCGATCCGGATCGACAGCAGGATCGAGACCAGCACCGCGATGAGGCCGAGCACGCCGGCGGCGACCAGGCGCAGCACGATCACGGTGCCGACCGGGCCGGCGTTGGCCACGATCACCTCGCCGAAGCGCAGGTCCATGTAGCGCAGCTGCTCGACGAGCTTGTCATAGCCCTCGCGCCAGGCGTTCACGTCGATCGGCAGCGCCGCATTGGGCCGCGCGTCCGACATGATCTTGTTCTCGAGGTCCTGCACCCGCCGGTAGGAGTCGCTGGCGGCGATCGGCCTCCAGAGCTCCCGGCCCTCGGCGGGCAGTTCGACGACCGCATCGGCGTAGGTGAGGCGCTTCGCCCCGATGACCGCGATCAGGTCGGCCAACTCGCGATTCTGGAACTTGCCGGCCGCCGCGACGCCGTTGATCAGCGCGTCCTCGCGGGAGAGCAGGTCACGGCCGCGGCTGGCGGCGATGACCGTGCGGGCGTTGCGGTTCAGCTCGGCGTTGCTGATGCCGGGCAGGGCGTTGTACCAGCGGTAGATCGCGTCGATCGGCCGGTTGTACACCTCCATCGCCTCGGTACGGTCCACCTGCCCGAGCGAAATGGCGGTGCGATCGGTGGTGAGCTTGTCGAACGCGGCGACCACCTCCTGCAGCCGGCCGCGGGCCAGGTCGGGAATCGCGTCCTGCAGGCTGGGGTCGTCGACGCGCCGGCGGAAGTCGGCGAGCACCCCGTCCACCTTGGCCCGCTGGTCCTTGAGCGCCGTGGTCTCGGGCCGGTCCTCCTGACGCCCGATGGCCAGGAACACCTGCGTCAGCTTGCGCTCGCGCTGCAGCTCGACGATCACGTTCTCGGAGGGCTTACCGCTCAGCGCGTAATACGTCTGGCTGTCGAACAGCTCCGCCGCGGCGCCAGCGGTCAGGGTCGTCGCGAACACCCACATGACCACGAGCGAGGCCAGTGGCGGCAACAAGAGCGTGATGATCTTCGTGCGGATCGACCAAGTGCGGATTCTCCACGAAGGACTCTTCATGCAGTCGGTTCCTCGCTGGGTCGCGGGGCAGGGATGGCGCCTCGGGCATGATACGGACACCGAGCGCCGGAAGTCACCCGTAAGTGTGTTGGGGGTAGAAACCGGTCTCGTCCCCTATCTCGCCCTTTGCCCGGTGTGGGCGACCCGTCCCAGGGCAACCCGGCCGCATGCGGGTTGCACGTTGGGTGCTGGCGATCACGGCCTGGACCATCTGCGCGGCGGCGCTCAGCGCGTTCAGCCTTGGCCGGGTCGGCACGACCCGCGACGCGCTGATCAAGGCCACGCGACCGGCGCCCGGCGTGAGCCCGCCGGCCTCGCCGTCGCCGTCCCCGGGCTCACCGAAGCTTCTGCGCACGCCCGGCGGCAACGTGATGGCCGGGTGCGACAAGGGCCAGGTGCTGGTGCAATACCTCCGCCCGGCGGCCGGATTCCACATCGTGAGCGCGGACCGGGCGCCCGCGCCGCAGTCCCGGGTCACGTTCAAGACCGACGGCCGGGAGGTGCGGGTGGTCGTGAACTGCGCCGACGGCGAGCCGCACGCCGAGATCACGCTGGGCTGACCCAGGGCTGACCCATCAGGCGATCTCCCGCTGCAGTACACCCATGTTCTCCGGCACCACGGCCGTGCCGACGCCGCGGATCGCCATCGAGGCGCAGCGCTGCGCCACGTCCGCCGCCTCGGCCAACCCGGCGCCGGCGAGCCGGGCCAGCACGAACCCGGCGAGGTAGGCGCCACCGGCGCCGGCCGCGTGTGCGACGCGGGCTGGCGGCGCGGCGATGCCGACCGTCTCGCCGTCGAGGCTCATGACGACCGATCCCTCCGCGTCGAGCGTCACCGCGACGACGGCCGCCCCGGTGCGCCGCAGCAACTGGCCGCGGTCTCGCTCCCGGTCGAACTCGGCGGCGGAGCCCTTGACGGCGCGGCCCGGCTCGCGGCCCAGCACCCGGCTCGCCTCGTGCCTGTTGGGCGTCACCAGGTCGGGGCCGACCGCCGCCCACGGGGCGAGGTCGTGCGCATCGACGGCGAGCAGCGGAATGTCGAGACGGCGGGCGGCCAGCAGCGCGCGGACCTCCCGCCCGAGCGCGCCGATGCGGTGGTCGCAGACGACCACCGCGTCCGGGCGCGGGTCGGCCCGCAGCGCCTCGTCGAGCCGGCGCGCGAGCGTCTCGGTGGCGACCGGGCTCAGCGGGCCGGTGTCGCCGTCGTCGAAGCGGACCAGGACGTACTCGTCGGCGACCACGCGCCGCTTGGTGACCGTGCGCCGCCCGACCGCGGTCACCAGGCGGTCGGTCACGCCGCTGTCCCACACGCAGGTGCGCAGGCGGGCGCCGGCGTCGTCGTCGCCGACCGCGCCGATCAGGGTGGTCCGCGCGCCGAGGGCGGCGAAGTTCGCCGCGGTGTTCGCCGCGCCGCCGCACACCTCGCGGGTGGTGTCGAGCGCGATCACGGGCACGGGGGCCTCGCGGCTCAGCCGGGTGGGGGTACCACAGAGCCAGCCGTCGAGCAGCGCGTCCCCGACGACGAGCACAGTAGCGTCGCGCCACCCGTCGGCCAGCGCGGCAAAGTTGCCTGAGGTTTGCACCGGCCGCCGTTACCCGGCTCGGCGCGCTTCATTCCCTGCGACAATCGGGCTATCGAACGCGCAGACGTGGCGATCATCGGCGGGGGCATCGCCGGCCTGGCCCTCGCCGCCGAACTCGCCGAACTGGATGGCCGGTTGGTCGAGCGGTCGGGCGGCGCCCGGCCGGAGCGGCGCATCGTGCTGCTCGAACGGGAGAACCAGTTCGCGTACCACACGACGGGCCGCTCGATCGCCGCCTTCGCCGAGAGCCTCGGCAGTCCGCAGCTGCACGCCGTCACCCGCGCGTCGCGCACGATCCTCGACACACTCGGCGCCGAGTCGGGTACGTCGCTGCTGCGCACCCGGCCGGTCGTGTGGGTCGCCGACGAGGCCCGCCTCGACCGCCTCAACCGGCTGCTGACGGGCAACCCGGCGCTGCGGGCGGTCGACTCGGCCGCCGCGCAGACCCTGTGCCCCGTGCTGCGCGAATCGGCGGTGGCCCGGGCCGCGGTCGAGCGCACCGCCCAGGACGTCGACGTGGAGGCGCTGCAACAGCAGTACCGCAACCGCGCCACCGCCGCCGGCGCCGTCCTGCGCACCGCGATCGGCCTCGAGACCGGCACCCGCGATGCGGACGGCTGGCACTTGACCACCGACCGCGGCGAGCTGCGCGCCGGCCGGGTCGTGAACGCGGCCGGTCCGTGGGCCGACGCCGTGGCCGGCCGCCTCGGCGCGACCCCGGCCGGCCTGACCAACCTGCGCCGCACCGTGGCCATCGTCTCCGCCGAGCGCATCGGCCCGGCCTGGCCCCTCGTCATGGACGTGGGCGAACGCTTCTACTTCCGGCCCGAGCGCGGCGGGCTGCTGGTCTCCCCCGCCGACGAGACGCCGTCCCCGCCGACCGACGCCGTGGCCGTGCCCCGGGACGTCGGCCTGGCGGTGGAGCGCGCGACGGCCGCCACCACGCTGCGCCTGCAGCGGGTCCGCACCAGCTGGGCGGGCCTGCGCACCTTCGCGCGCGACCGCGACCCGATCGTCGGCCCGGACCCGCGGCACGAGGGGCTCTACTGGTTCGCGGCCCTGGGCGGCACCGGCATCCAGACGGCCCCCGCCCTGGCGAGGCTGGCGGCCGCGCAGCTCCTCGACGAGCCGTACGAGATTCCAGGCCTGCGGCTGGAGACGCTGCTGCCCCGTTGAGCGAGCGCCGGGTCACGCGCTCGCCGAGAGGTCCCCGGACATCGGGGCCTGGCGGGCCGGGGGCGCCGGCAGCGCGCCCTCGGTGCTCAGCAGCGTCCGATCCGCGTCGTCGACGAAGGAGAGGTCGGCCTCCACGTGCCGGCTCGCCGCCGACAGCAGCAGGACCACCACCGGATCGGTGGTCTTGCGCCGCAGTCCGTCCAGGTTGCGCAGCTCGCGCATCAGGTGGGTGCGCTGCTGGCCGAGCACGGTGCGTACCGTATCCGGATCTCCCGACCGGGCCGCGGCCGTCACCTTGAGGAAGAAGTCGTCCCGGAAGCCGCCGTTGCGCGGGGACGCCTCGCCCAGCCAGCGCCCCAGCTCCTCCCGGCCGCCGTCGGTGATCTCGTAGACCACCCGGTCGGGCTTCACCGCCTGGGCGTGCCGCTGCGAGATCACCATGCCGTCCCGGGACAGCCGGTCGAGGACCTGGTAGAGGTGGCCGATGTTCAGCGGGCCCCACTGGGGGCCGACCGCCGCCTCGAAGGCGCCCTTGAGCTCGTAGCCATAGCTCGGGCCATGCGACAGCAGCGAGAGCACCGCGTGATGGATCGGCATGCCGAGAGCCTACCCATTGCATTGCGACAATGTATTGGGACAGAGTATCCACGTGATCCCATTCGTGCTCACCGCCCGCCTGCTCGCCGAGGAGTGACCATGCCCGAAACGACCGGGGCCGCGCTGACCGTTGAGGGGCTCACGAAGAGGTTCCACACCGGCGAGCAGGACATCGTCGCCGCTGACGAGCTCTCCCTGTCCGTCGCCGCGGGCAGCTTCACCGCGGTCACCGGGCCGAGCGGCTCGGGCAAGTCGACGCTGCTGCATCTCATCGGGGCGATCGAGTCCGCCGACGCGGGTTCCATCGTCGTCGACGAGGTCGAGGTGACGGCGCTGCGGCGGCGCCGGCTGAGCGAGTACCGGCGCACGGTCGGGTTCGTCTTCCAGCGCTACCACCTGCTGCCCGCGCTGACCGCCCTGGACAACGTCATCGCGCCGGTGCTGCCGTTCAAGGTCGCCTTCGACAAGCGGGCGCGGGCCCGCGAACTGCTCGACGCGGTCGGGCTCGCCGGCCGCGAGCACTCGCTGCCGGCCCAGCTCTCCGGCGGCCAGCAGCAGCGGGTCGCGATCGCCCGGGCCCACATCGGCACGCCGCGGCTGCTGCTGGCCGACGAGCCGACCGGCAATCTCGACTCGGCCAACAGCGGGCAGATCCTCGACCTGCTGCTGGAGCTGCGCGAGGAGCGCGGCATGACGGTCCTGCTGGCCACCCACGAGCGGCACATCGCGGCGCGCTGCGACCGGATGATCCGCCTCACCGACGGCCGGCTGGTCGAGGACATCGACCTCACCGCGGGCGAGTCGCCGGAGTCGACGCTCGCGCGCGCCACCCAACTGCGGCTTTAGCCGCAGTTTGCACCTTTTCGCGGGTACGATCGGTATCACGTGCTTGCGGGTTGGGGGTGGTATGCCGCAACTCGATACGGGCGTGCTCACGCACCCCGAGCGGCTCCGGGCCCTGCGCCGCGCGCGCCTGCTGCTGACCTCGTCATCGACCCCGGTCGACGGCCTGGTCCGGCTCGCCGCGCGCTCGGTGGTCGCCCCCGTCGGCCTGCTCACCCTCGTCGACGACGAGCGCATTCACGTCGTCGGCCGGCACGGCCTGCCGCCGGACCTCGACCGGGTGGGCGCCGAGCCGGCGACGAACTCGTTCTGCCAGTTCGTGGTCAGCGAGGACAGCCCGCTGGTCGTCCGCGACGCCCGCGAGCACCCGGTGCCGCGCGACCTCGGCGTGGCGCACAGCCGGAACATCACGGCGTACCTCGGCCAGCCCGTCCACGACGTCAGCGGCCACACGCTCGGCGCGGTCTGCGTCACCGACTCGGTGCCGCGGCACTGGACCGACGACGACATCGCCGCGATCGCCGAGTGCGCGGGCCTGCTGGAGGTCCTGCTCGCCGCCGAGACGTCCCGCGAGGACATCGCGCTGGCCGCGGCCGAGACCGACGCGGTGCTGGAGACCGCGCTGGAGGCCTTCATCGCGATCGAGCTGACCGGCGAGATCACCCGCTGGAACCGGGCCGCCGAGCGCACCTTCGGCTGGTCCGCCGAGGAGGCGATCGGCCAGCACGTGCACGACCTGATCATCCCCGAGCGGTTCCACGCCGCGCACCGCGCCGGGCTGGCCCGGCTGGTCCGCGGCGGCCTGCCGCGCCTGATCGGGCAGCGGCTGCAGCTGTACGCCGTGCACCGCTCCGGCACCGAGTTTCCCGTCGAGCTGACGCTCAACGTCGTCGACAGCCCGCTGGGCCCGCACGCCCACGCCTTCATCTACGACATCAGCGAACGGGTCATCGCCGAGCGGCAGCTCGCCCGCGAGCGACACTTTCTCAGTGCCCTGCTCGACAACCTCGACGCGGGCGTGGTCGCCTGCGACGAGCGCGGCCGGCTGATCCTGTTCAACCGGGCCATGCGCGAGATCACCGGCCACGACGCGAACTTCTCGACCGCCGAGGCGTGGACAGGAGAGCGCGGCGCACCCGGCGGCGGCACGATCCTCGGCGACGAGATGCCGCTGACGCGAGCGTTTCGCGGCGAGCACATCCGCGACGCCGAGGTCGTCATCCACCTGCCGGACCGCCCGCGCCGCTCGTTCACGGTCAACGCCCAGCCGATCCGCGACGGCGACGGCACCCGGCTGGGCGCGGTCGCGGCCCTGCACGAGGTCACCGAGCGGCGCCGGGCGCGACGGCTGCTGGAGTGCGAGCTCGCCGTGTCGCGCATCCTGGAGAACGCGGCCACGATCGAGGCGGCCGGCCCGGAGCTGCTCGAGACCGTGGCCCGCACGCTGCACTGGCCGCACGCCGAGATGTGGCTGGTCGACCGGGTCGGCAACGTGCTGCGCAACGCGGCGATGTGGACCGAGCCGGGGTACGAGATCCCGCCGCCCGACCTGCTCGCCCCGGGCAAGGGCGTCTCGGGCGTGGCATGGGAGACCGGGCAGCCCACCTGGGTGCCGGACATCTCCGCGGTCGGCAGCCGGCTCAACGTGCCGTCGCTGGCCGAGCACGGGCTGCGGGTCGGCCTGGCCGTGCCGATCCGCGACGGCACCGGGGTCACCGGCACGCTGAGCTTCTTCGGCGACGCCGCCGAGCAGCCGGAGCAGTCCCTCATCGCGCTGCTGTCCGGCATCGCCGCGCACGTCGGGCAGTTCCTGGAGCGCCGCCGGGCGGAGGACCTCGCCAAGCAGCTGGCCCGCACCAAGGACGAGTTCATCGCGCTGGTCGGCCACGAGTTGCGCACGCCGCTGACGTCCATCTCGTCGTACACCGAACTGCTGCTGCACGACCACGACGACGAGACCACCCGCGCCCAGTTCCTGGCCGTCATCGCCCGCAACGCGGAGAACCTGCGCGCGATCATCGACGACCTGCTCGACCTGGCCGGCCTGGAGAGCGGCTACGTGACGATGGTCGAGCGCCCGCTCGACTTCGCCGCCGTGGTGCGCGAGGTCGCCGACGCCAACGCGCGGGCGGCCCGGGAGAAGGACCTCGACGTCTCCGTCCGGCTGCCCGGCGGGGCCGCGCCCGTGTCCGGCGACCTGCCCCGGCTGCGCAAGGTCGTCGACCACCTGGTCACCAACGCCGTCAAGTTCACTCCGGCCGGCGGCCGGGTGGAGATCCGCCTCGACAGCGACGCGGCCGGCGTCACGCTGCGGGTGGTCGACACCGGCGTGGGCATTCCCGAGGAGGAGCGGTCCCGGCTCTTCGAGCGCTTCTTCCGCGGCTCGAACATCCGCAACCAGGGCGTGCCCGGCACCGGCCTCGGCCTGGCGATCAGCCGTACGGTCGTGGAGCGACACGGCGGCACGATCACCGTCACCGACCACGGCGACAAGCCCGGCACGACATTTGTGGTGCGCCTCCCCGCGTACTGCCCCTGACTTGTGCCCTTGGAACCGTCGGGCAAGCTGGATGCATGCGCGTTCGTTGGATGACATTGCTCCTGGTGAGCGGGCTGGGACTCAGTGCGTGCTCCGGCTCCGGCACGGCATGGAAGAGCCCCGGCGGCGACAGCTCGAAAGCACCCTCCTCCGCCGTGCACATCACGTCGCCGGCGGACGGGGCGCAGGACGTCCCGACCGCACTCGACCTCGTCTTCTCGGCCAAGACCTCGGCTTCGGCGACGGTGACGCTGAAGGACGACTCCGGCGCGACGATCACCGGTTCGCCCGCACCCGCGTCCCCCACCACCGCTTCGGCCGCTGCCTCGGCCCCCGCCTCAGGCCCCGCCTCGGCCCCTGCCTCGTCCGCCGCTTCGTCGCCCCCCGCGGCGGACAGCGTTCGGTGGATTCCCGACAAACAGCTCAAATGGGGCACCGGCTACACCGCCACCGTCACCGCTGACGGCGCCACCAGCAGCGTGAAGTTCACCACCATGGCCAAGCCCGCCACGACACGGGTGACCAGCCAGGTCGGCGACCATCAGGTCGTCGGCGTGGGCATGCCGATGATCCTGCAGTTCGGGGTGGACATCCCGAAGAACAAGCGGGCCGACGTACAGCGGCGGCTCTTCATGTCCTCCGACCCGCCGCAGGAGGGCGTCTGGAACTGGTTCAGCTCCAAGGAGATCCACTACCGCCCGAAGGAGTACTGGCAGGCGGGCACGAAGCTGACCCTGCGCGCGGCGCTCGGGGGCGTCTCGTTCGGCGGGCAGTCCGGCAAGGAGACGTACGGCGAGCGGGACCTCACCGTCGACGCCACCGTCGGCAAGCGGCTCATCATGGAGGTCGACAACGCCACCAAGAAGATGACCGTGACCGAGGACGGCGTGCTGCTCAAGACCATGCCGGTGAGCCTGGGCAAGCCGAGCAGCCCGTCCGACAGCGGCAACTTCATCGTGATGGTCAAGAACGAGTGGGAGTGGTTCGACTCCTCCACCTACGGCGTGCCGGTGGACTCCGCCGACGGCTACCGCACGAAGGTCCAGTTCCCGCAGCGCATCACGTGGAGCGGCCAGTACATCCACGCCGCCCCGTGGTCCGTCGCCGACCAGGGCAGGCGCAACGTCTCGCACGGCTGCGTGAACATCTCGCTGGAGCTGGCCCAGTGGCTCTACGGCGTCACGCACATCGGCGACCCGGTGATCGTGAAGGGGACCGAGGAGCGCGTGAAGTACGGCGACGGATGGACCGACTGGGAGCTCCCATGGGAGCAGTACGTCAAGGGCAGCGCTCTCTAGAGCCCAGTTTTGGCTGGCCGAGGGGGACCTGGTAGCCTGATTCATCGCGCACGGTGACGCGTCGTTGTTCCATGCGCCAAGGAAACCCAACCCGAGCTATCAAGACGAGGCTGTCGCGTGGCGAACATCAAATCCCAGATCAAGCGCAACCGGCAGAACGAGAAGCGCCGCCTGCGCAACAAGTCGGTAAAGTCGTCGCTGAAGACGGCCATCCGCAAGTTCCACGAGGCGACCGCTGCCGGCGACAACGAGACGGCCACCGCGCTGCTTCGTGACGCGTCCCGCAAGCTGGACAAGGCCGCCAGCAAGGGCGTCATCCACAAGAACCAGGCCGCCAACCGCAAGTCGGCGATCACCAAGAAGCTGAGCACGCTGACCTCTGCCTGACGGCTCCGCCGCCAGCGCTGCCGCACTGCGAAAAGCGCCGCCCACCCCAGGTGGAGCGGCGCTTTCGCCGTGCTCACGCCCCCACCGCCGGCACTGCTGCGCTCCTTCGCCGCGCGTGGGTTCGTGGGCGGCGGCGCCTCCGCGTCCCGCCACCGTTGCGCCGGGCCTGCACGACGCGGCTTTCCGCACCGCCGCGAACGCCTTCCTCCGCACACGCTCGAGCCGCAGTAGCGCTGACTCTGCCTGCAGCCACGGTCACCCACGCTCCCCGCCGTCCTCGCAACCGCGCCACCGCAACCCCGCCACCGCAACCCCGCCGCCTTGCGGCCCCGTCACCGTCGCCGCGGGGCTTTCGCCGCGCCCGTCGGCGTGGTGTTCGCGCCGTCGCACCGCACCGCCGACGGCGAGCTCGTCCGCGTGCGCCGGCCCGGCGGGACGATCGGGCTGCTCAGCTGGACCCCGGCCGGATTCGTCGGGCGGCCGTTCGCGGCGATGAAGCCGATCAGCGCCCCGCCGACGCTCTGGGGCGATCGCCGTCGTGGCCGTGCCCTCGCCCCGCAACGGCGCCGGTCGAGCCCGCCGACTCGGTTCCCGTTGCTGAGACGCCGACAAAAAAAAGTGACCTTGGAAGATCCCGGCGAGGCCGTGGGCTTCCAAGGTCACAGCACCGACACTCGCATGCCGGATAAATCGGAACTATCGGTTGCGTGCCGCACCCGCGGGCGGGCGGCGGATCGAAGTTCTGTCTGCTCTCGTCAGGCGAAGCGGCCCTGGTTGAGGCCGCCCGTACGCTGCCGGGCAAGGTCGTCGTCCGACCGCCACTGGCGGTCCGCGTGCCGTCCGGTCGCGAAGTGGCCCGACGTGACGTTGTCGGTGTCCTCCGACCGGCGCCGCCCGGGGGGCTGGTGCCGCGCGTGCCGGCCGGCGGACTCGCGACTCTGCGGGCGCCACTCCCCGTCCCGGGCGTGCCCGTCGTCGAACCGCCGGCGCTCGTCGCCCGCGGTGCCCTCGTACCCGCGGTGTTCCGTCGCCGCACCGCCGAAGTGCCCGTAGCCGCCCGCGGCGTCGCCGGAACGTCCGTAACCGTCGGTGGTGTCGCCGTAGCGGCTGTAACCATCGGTGTGGTCGGGGTAACCGTATGCCGCCGCGCGCTGCGCCTCGCCGCGGGCCGCCAGGTCGCGGGCCGCCTGCTCGTGGCCCACCTGGCCGAACGCCGGCCGCGCGCCGGTGTGCTCGCCGGTGTGGTCCGCGGCGTAATCGGGCGCGCCGCCCTCCCAGCCGTTGTACGGGTCCCAGGAGGGCTGCGAACGGGCGCTCCCCCACGCCGCCTGGTCCGCCCAACCGGCCTCGTCGTCCCAGTCGGCGTGCACCTGCTGAGGGGCCTGCTGAGGCGCTTGCTGGAATGCGCGGCGCGCGGCGCTCTCGTCGCCCCACGCCGCCCGGTCGCCCCACACGGTCTCGTCGCCCCAGTTCGCCGGTGCGGTGGCGCCCGCCGAGGCTGTGCTCCACGCGGCCCGGTCGCCCCAGCCGCCGGTCTCGCCGGGCCAGTCCGCCTGAACATCGGGCGCGGCCGGGCGGGCCGGCTCGGCGGCGCGCCCGGCCCACGGGTCCTGGGCGGGCCGCTCGCTCCAGCCGGACGGGTGCAGGGGGCGCGACCGCTGGAACCCGTATGCGTCAGTGTCCGTCCACTCGTCGCCGGGCGCGACCGTGCCGGCCGGCTCCTCGGCCGCCGGGGCGGGGACGGCCGGGGGCTCGTCCGAGGCCGGCGAGATCCCGTGGCCGCCGTCGGCAGCGTGGCGGACGCCCGCGCCGGGGCCGCCGTCGCGGGCCGGAACCGAGATCTTGATGACGCCGACCTTCTTGCGTTGCGCCGGCGGCTCGACGGTCCGGGCGCGCACCCCGGTCGCGGTGCCTGACCCGGTGGCGTCCGATCCGGCGGTACCCCCAGATGCCGCCCGACCGGCGCGGGCGATCTCGGCGCGGTCCAGTGCGGTCGCGGTACGCCGGGAAACCGATGGCGCCTCGCCGGTTCGGGCATCCGAATGCACCCGGGTGGATGACGCTCGATCGGATGAACCGCGCTCGGCGGGCCGGACCTGAACTCGGGCCTGAACGCGCGCCCGGCGTGAGCCGCCGATCACCATGTCGTTGACCTTGACCATGATCGCCACGACGGCCGGCAGGACCGGCACCGCCCACCAGCTGACCAGTTCGGCGAGTGCCAGCAGCACCCCGACGGCAATCATGCACTCGAACAGCAGGAAACTCACGAACCCGCCCACGTACAGGTGCCGAAGCCGCAGCGCACGGACATACAGCGGCGCTTGGTGCGCAACCCCGTTGCTCGTCGTCATCGTCCTATTCCTCCACCGCGTGCAGCGACCACTGCGAACACCGCCCGCTCGAGCGCGTAACCGCGGTCATCGGATCCACCCTTCACGGCGGCATTGCACTCCGCAGCCGCCCGCATGGCATCAACGAGCGCCTCGGCCGTCCAGCCACGGGCTTGGCGCTGCGCACGTTCGACCTTCCACGGAGGCATTCCCAAACTCCCGGCGAGTTGGTATGCGCCGCCCTTCCCGGCGGCGGCGACTCGAGCGACGGTGCGGACCCCGTCGGCGATGGCGTCGGCGATCGGCACCGGGTCGACGCCGACGTGCAGGGCCCACCGCAGCGCCTCCAGCGCGCCGGCCACGTCGCCGACCATCGCCGCGTCGGCGACCGTGAAGCCGGAGACCTCGGCGCGGCCCTTGTAGTACTGCGCGACGATCTTCGCGTCGATCCGGCCCCCCGTATCGGCCATGAGCTGCGAGCAAGCTGCGACGATCTCCCGCAGGTCGTTGCCGACGGCCGCGAGCAGCGCCTCGGCCGCGTCCTCGCCGATCTTGCCGCCCTGCCGCCGGATCTCGTTGCGCACGAAATCGACGCGCTCGCGGTGCTTGGTGATCTTCGCGGCCGGCACGACGTCGGCGCCGGCGGACTTGAGGCCGTCGGCGAGCGCCTTGCCCTTGGCCCCGCCGGCGTGCGTGACCACGAGCACGACGTCGTCCTCGGGGTCCTTCGCATACGCGACCAGCGCCGCCGACACGTCCTTCTTCGCGTCCTGGCCCTGGTCCACGACGAGCACCCGCCGCCCGCCGAACAGCGAGGGGCTCAGCATCTCGGCCAGCTCCCCCGCGACGAGCTCGCCGCCGGGTCGCCGGCGCACCTCGGTCTCCGGGTCTTCGGCCCGGGCGGCAGCGATGGTCTCGGCGACGGCGCGGGCGACGAGCAGCTCCTCGTCGCCGATCACCAGGCGAAGGCGGGGAAGATTCGACACGCCAGCCATCGTGTCACGCCTTGCGGACCGCGACCGCCAGGCGACCGTCGCCGTCGCGCAGCACGGCCAGATCGCCCTGCAGGTCGGTGCGCAGCACCTGCGCCCCGCCCCGCACGAGCCGGGCCAGCAGCACGGGGCTGGGATGCCCGTAGTCGTTGCCGGCTCCCACGCTGACCAGCGCGATCCGGGGCGCAACGGCCTCCAGGAACCCCTCGTCCTGGTAAGCCGAGCCGTGATGGGCGACCTTCAACACATCCGCCCGCAACAGCCCAGGATCGTCCGCGGCACGCAGGCTGAGCTGCTCCTCGGTCTCCGCGTCGCCGGTGAGCAGCAGCCGGAACCCGCCGGTCGCCACGGCCAGGACCAGCGAGTTGTTGTTCGGATCCGATCGCGTGCCGGTCACGGGCTGGACCGGGCCGAGGACCGCGACGCGGACCGGGCCGACGTCCAGCACCGCGCCGGCCGGCCCGCCCACCCGGGACAGGCCGCGCCCGAGCACGGCGGCCCGGCCGGCCGCGGGCTCGGCGAAGTCCGGGGCGAGCAGGGCGTCCACCCGCCGCCCGCGCAGCACCCCGTCGAGGCCGCCGATGTGGTCGGCGTGGAAGTGGCTGAGCATGAGCAGCGGTACCCGCCGAACGCCGAGTCTGCGCAGGCACCCGTCCACCGCGTCCGGGTCCGGTCCGGCGTCGACGACCACGGCCGCGCCCGGCCCGGCTGCCACGGCGAGCGCGTCGCCCTGCCCGACGTCGCAGGCCACGACCAGCCACCCGGGCGGCGGCCACCCCGCGGCGAGCAGGCGCACCGGCACGGCGCCGAGCACGGCCGCGACGGCCGTGACGAGCGCCCAGCGGCGTACGGCCGGCCGCCGGGCCGCGAACAGCGTCACAGCGACCAGCGCGCCCAGCAGCAGCCCGCCCCAGGTCCCGCCGGGCCACGGCAGCAACCCGGCCGGCACGTCCGCACCGCGATGGGCGACGAACACCAGCCAGCGGGCCGGCCACGAGGCGAGCCAGGCCGCGAAGGCGGCGGCGGACGGGGCGAGCGGCGACAGTACCGCCGCGAAGATGCCCAGGATCGTGGCCGGCGCGACCACAGGCTCCACGAGCAGGTTGGCCGGGACGGTGGTCAGGCTGACGCTCGCCGAGATCGCCGCGATGACCGGCGCGCACGCGGCCTGCGCCGCGGCCGGGACGGCGAGCGCCTCGGCGGCCACCCGCGGCCAGCCCCGCGCCCGCAGCGCCTCCGTCCACCGCGGCGCGATCAGCACCAGCCCGCCGGTGGCCAGCACCGACAGCGCGAACCCGGCGTCCACCGCCAGCTCCGGATCGACCACGACGAGCGCGAACACCCCGGCCGCGAGCGACGGCACCGCCGCCCGCGGGCGCCCGAGCGCCAGCGCGACGAGCGCCAGCCCGCCCATCGCCGCCGCGCGCAGCACGCTGGGCGACGGCCGTACCAGCACCACGAACCCGGCCAGCGCCAGCACGCACACCACGGCGGCGACCCGCGGCCCGGCCCGGCACCACCGCACGACCGCGAGCACCAGCCCCACGATGATCGCCAGGTTGGCCCCGGACACGGCCGTCAGGTGCGTCAGCCCGGTCGTCTTGAAGTCGTCCGCCAGCGCCGGATCGAGCCGGCTGGTGTCGCCGACCACGAGCCCCGGCAGCAGCCCGCCCGGCTCCGGCGGCAGGCCGAGGCACGCCCGCTGCAGCCCGGCCCGCAGCGTCCCCGCGGCCCGCTGCACGAGTGGCGCGCCCCCGGCGAGCGTGGGCGCCCCGGCAACCGAGGCGAGCGCGGCGCGCAGGTCCCCGCCGTCCGCCGGCGCCAGCCGCCCGTCGGCCTCGGCCGCCTGCCCCGGCAGCAGTCCGAGCCACCCGCGGTCGCCGGCGAGCACGAGCACCCGCGCGGAGACCGCGATCCGCGCGCCGTCCGCGGTCGACAGCCAATCCAGCTCGGCCTGCACGACGACGGTGGCGTCCCGCCCGGCACGCGCCCGCCCGAGCCGAGGGTCATCGGTGATCCGCAGCCCCATCCGGACCGTGGCATGCCGCGCGGCGAGCCCGTGCAGCGGTTCCGCGTCGCGCTCCCCGACCCGCGCCGCGGTGGCCGCCGCGCCGCACGCAACCCCGGCCGCGACCGCCGCGACAATCCATCTGGTACCGCGGATGCCCCGCCCGGCCACCGAACCCCATCGCCGCGCGGGGACCGGCCCCAAAGGCCGCCCGGTATGGATGCCCCGCCCGTCCGCCGAGACTTGTCGCGGCGCGACGCCCGGCCCACGACGCTGCCC
>NZ_JBEPDB010000062.1:0-55210 GCF_040300025.1 Dactylosporangium sp. NPDC000555
TGCGCGACGACGCTTCGGGCCAGGACCGGGCCGCCCGTCGCCGTCCACCTGGCGGGGTGCGGGTTCGCGGTCGTTCGCCGCGGTGTTGCTCGCGGAATGTTGTGCCTGGTCAGGCTGCGTGACCGGCGGAGGTGGCGAGGGCGGCACCGGCCCCTGCACCGAGCCGTGCACCGAACCGTCGCGCTGGTCGCTGATCGCTGGCGGGGTGTCGCCGCGGAGACGGCGGAGTTTGTCGGCGTGACGTCTGGCGAGGCCCCAGTCTCGATGCCGTGCGTGCTCACGGCGGAACTGCTCATTCGCCGGAGAATAACGACGTGACCTGGTGCGGTCACGCATGGCAGCCAACTCCGCCCTTGAAAACAATCCCAGCTGCCCCATGCATGCAATTATCTCAGAATCCGGCCGAAACCACCGCCCCGAACGGCAGTCCATATCAAGGTGATCTCAACGAGGATGCCTGCGAAATCTGGATGACACGCCTGGGTCATCCACACTGGACAATTATGGACGGGGCGTGGAACCTTCGGTAGGTGAGTTCTCACCACAAGATCCTTCTCCACGGTGAGGACTCCACGTGATCACATACCGTGCCATGGTCGACGTGCCCAAGGAACTGGTGGCCGCCCCATGTCGCGTGATCGATTCGACACGCCTTCGCCGTATACAGCAAGGCCGTGCCAACGGGAATTTCGGCCGAGCAATGCACCAGACAAATCCGGCCGGTTCGGTACAATAAGCCGCGAGCGGGCTGGTTACGATCTGTGTATGTCTGTCCATGGGTCGATCGCGGGATTGGCGTCCGTTTTGCTCGCATTCGCGGCGCTGAGTGGATGCGGCGAAGCGCCCGGCGGCGACGGCGGCCCGACCGGCACCGTGGCCGGAACGATCGTGCTGTCCGGCGGTTCGCAGCCCATGACTCTCCCGGGCGCGTCGCCGACTCTCCCGGGCGCGTCGCCGGCCGAGCCACCCGGCGCCCCCGGCACTGTGACGGTCAGCCGCGACGGAGGCGAGGTCGCCAGGCAGAAGCTCACCGAGGGCGAACGCTTCCAGTTCAGTCTGCCGCCCGGCACATATGAGCTGAGGGCCGTTAGCGTCGATGGCATCTGCCTCGCGCAGGCGGTCACGGTTGCCGTCAACGCCGAACAGGACATCAAACTGGTCTGTCAGCGCAAATGAGCTCGACCCGCTGCGCCAAGCCGCTATGGAGATGTCCATCAACATTCATCCCCCAAGGAAGTGAGGCGACCGGGCGTGGACCGGTGGCGGCACCAATCAGGCATTACCTCGGCCGGGTGTCGTCTCGATATTCGATAGAAAAAGAGATACGTCAATCTCTTCTTGGGGTGGATCTCGATGCGGTTCCTCGAGAACGGAAGTACATACACGATCGTTTCGACCGATGATGAGGGTCCGGACCTCATCATCATCGCGCCGCCAACGTTGCCCGATACTCAGATCCTCTGCGAGGAGTACACCTTTGACGGCGTCCTGCGGGAGGACGTCGTAGAGTTCGCCGCGGCGATCTTGAGGGGTTCCGCGCGGCTGTCGATCACCGGAGGGCTCTGGCGGTTCACGCGGTTGTCGGTGACGACCGCTGGCGGCACACACGTGGCGGGCCGGCGCTACAGGAACGACCTGGAACCTTGGGAAGCCCGCCTGGTGGATGCCGCCGACGTCGGCGGTGTGCCTTAACGTGGCCCGGCTACGCGACGGACAGGACGTCGACGATGAACCGCAGCGTGCCGCCCGGCGCTCCGCCGGCCGGGTGGTCGCCATAGGCCAGGGCGGCCGGGATGTCCAACTGCACCCGGCTGCCGACCTTGACCCCCACGAGGCCCTGGTCCCATCCCTTGATGACCTTGCCGCCACCGAGGGGGAAGCTGAACGGCTGCGAACGTCGCCAGGACGAGTCGAACTCCTTGCCGTCGGCGAACGTGACACCCACGTAGTTCACCGTGATCGTCTGTCCCGACTGCGCGGCCGCGCCATTGCCCTCGATCAGCGTGGTCACCTCGAGCTTGGACACGCTCCCACTGCCGGCCTTGGCAGCGGGCTTGGTGGACAGGGCCGGGTCGGCACCCTCCGGCACCGGCGGGAATGCCGGCCGCGTGGCCTCGGCGGTGGTGTCCGCGCTTGCGGCGGAGCCGGCGCCGACGCTGCTCTGGGTCGGCGTCGCCGGGTCGTCGGACCGGACCGCCAGCACCACCACGACGGCGATGACGGCGATGACGGCCGCCGCCGCGCCGGCGACGGTCAGCACCTGGCGACGCTTGGCCGCGGCTGCGGCCCGCGCCTTGGCGGCCTTGGCGGCGGTGCGCTTCTCGGCCTTGGACGGCAGAGCCGAGCCGGTGCCGGGACGGTTGGGGGCGGCAGGACGCTGCCGGGCGGCGCGATCGTTCACCGGAACACCGTACGGCACCGCCGTCACGCGATCACGCAGGGCTGCCGGCATGGCGGACATCGAAGACGGTGACGCTGCCCGCACTGTCGCCGTGCTGAGCGATCCCCCGGCCATAGAGGGTCTTGACTTGCTCCCCGGTACGCCGGGTAGATTAATGGCAGCGCTGTCATGACGGCAGCCGCTTCGACGGTTGTGCCTCGGCCGTCATTGCCCGTAACACCTCGCCGGACGGCGCCGGCGGACCGCCAGAACCATTCGTGCAGCGAATTGGCGCGCCCGCACGCACACCGCCGAAAGAGGAGGGGCTTCAGCATGCCCGTTGCCACCGTGCGCAATCCCGGTACCGGCGCTGCCCGCGCACGAGCGGGAGGCGCCGCTGCGCCGGGTCGCCGACCTCATCGAGGCCGAGCGTGAGGACAGCGTGAGGACCTGGCCCGGCTGCTCGCGACTGAGAACGGCAAGCCCGTCCAGCAGGCCCGCGGCGAGGTCGAGGCGGTCGTGCGCATCTTCCGTGGCTACGCGGGCGAGGCTACCCCTTCGGTGACCCTGGCGCTACGGGAGGTGCACAAGGACTTCTGGCAGCAGGTGCCGAAGGGACTGATCATCGTCGCGGTCATCCTCGTGCAGCGCACGAACCGGCCGCGCTCCGCGAAAGGACGCGCATGAAGAAGCTCCTCATCGGCTTGGTGGCCGCCGGCGTCGCATTATCCGCCGCCGCCTGCAAAGGCGACGACGCCGGCGGCGGCGCGAAGACGTACACCATCGGGATCGCCAACTTCCTGCTCAGCGGGCCGTACTTCAGCGGCATGGACAACGCCATCGCCGCGCAGGCCAAGACGAAGGGCAACGTCCGGACCATCAGCACCGACGCCGGCGGTGACGCGGCGAAGCTCGCCGCGAACGTGGAGGACCTGCTGAGCAAGAACGTCGACGCGATCATCATCTCCGGCGGCCCGCTGGAGTCGGCGCCGGCCGCGCTCAACGCCATCAAGGCGGCCGGCAAGCCGGTCGTGCTCGTCGACCGTAAGTTCGCGGTGGGGGAGTACACCAGCTGGATCGGCCCGGACAACGAGGCGATCGGCAAGCAGGACGGGCAGTTCCTCAGCCAGCGGCTCACCGGCGGTGGCAAGGTCGCCGTCATCAAGGGCGGACCGGCCGACAACTCCATCGGCCTGGCCCGCACCAGCGGGCTGAAGTCGGTGCTGGGCAAGGACTCCAGGTTCACGCTTGTCGAGGCGCCCGACTTCGGCAACTGGGGCTCCGACGGCGGGCTGACGGTCATGGAGGGGCTGTTGACCCAGCACCCGGACCTGGTCGCGGTCTTCTGCGAGAACGACGCGATGTGCCTCGGCGCGCAGCGCGCGATCGCCTCGGCGAACAAGACCGGCCAGATCGTGCTCGCCGGCGTCGACGGCCAGGCCGAGGCGCTCAAAGCGATCCTCGACGGCACCAACTACGTCGTCACCGGCCTCAACAGCCCCAACGTCATCGGCAAGCTGGCGCTGGACCGGACCGTCAACGTGCTCGGCGGGGCGAAGGTCGAGAAGGACACGGTCGTGCCGTCGCCGCAGATCACCAAGGAAACCGCCGCGCAGTACCTGAACTCCTGAGGAATCGCCATGAGACTTCATTTCGCAGTGGCGGCGACAGTCGCGGCCGCGTCGCTGGTCGCCGTCCCGCTGGTCGCCGCGCCGCCGGCCCTCGCCGCACCGAACTGGCGCCTGCTGTACTCCGAGAACTTCGCCACCGCGTTCAACAGCGACTCGGTGCCGTGGGCGCGCGACACGTACGCCACCGGCTTCGACACCATCACCGACGACGCGGGCCAGTGGTACCGCAACGACTACGGCCCCGCCTGGACCACCCAGCTCAACTCGTTCGGCACCTACCGCAAGGAGTTCCGCGTCGGCCAGGACGGCTGGCTGACCGCGTCGCTGTCGGCGCGGGACTTCAACGCGGACGGCGTCATCGAGTCGCCGCCCTCGATCACCACCCAGGCGCTGGGCAACGAGCACGTCGCGGTGCTCAACGTGCCGGAGAACACCGGCGGGGCCATCTTCCGGCCCACGAACCGGCTGCCGGACCAGTACCGCATCGAGTACAAGCTCAAGACGCTCAACTTCGGCGGCAAGCGCAACGGCGCCATCAACTACGACGGGAAGATCAACGGCTACAACGCGACCGGCTGCAAGACCCAGCACCCGTGGGGCGAGGGGTCGAGGTCGCCGGGCTGGAGCGGCGACGCGTCGGTGCCGTACTGCCAGTGGCAGGGCGTGCGCGAGGGCACGTACGGGTACAACGGCTTCCACTTCCTGTCCATTGTGGACTTTCCGAACCCGGCGCCGCGCAACAACCACTTCTGGCACTACCACCGCAAGGTGCTCATGGACCAGTTCGCCCAGCATCCGGACCGGGTCGGCACCGGCACGGGCGGGCGCGTCTGCAACTCCGCCAACAACACCTACTACAACTACCGCGACGGCAACTTCAACACCGTCAACATGTGGATCAGCGGCATGCCGAACTGGAACCCCGGCCCCGGCGGCCTGCCCGGCAACTCCCAGTGGTTCATGACCAGCTGCTCCGGCGGCGTCGCCGAGAACCAGCTCTCCAGCGCCGCCGAGCTGCAGCCGGAGCTGATGCCCAACGAGTACTACACCTTCGCCATCGAGCGCGACGCGACCGGGTACACGCTGGAGGCCAGCGGCAACTTCGCCCGCGCCGGGCAGAAGACGCTGCGCTTCCACCGCGACTTCGTCGTCAACAACGTGCCGATCTGGCACTACAACACCACCGCCGCGGAGTACAACGGGCAGTTCAACGGCACGCTCACGCAGAACGACGCCAACGGCAGCGCCTCGTGGCCCAACCAGTGGCCGGCCGGCTCGTCCTACCCGGACTACTTCGTCATCGGCGACCTGTACACCAACGCGTACGAGGGCAACGCAGGCCTGACCGACATCAAGCTGTTCGTCCCCGACACCGCGACCCCGAACCCGAACCTGGCGCTGAACAAGCCGGCCACCGCCTCGGGGCAGTGCGCCGCCTCCGAGGGCCCAGAGAAGGCGGTCAACGGAAGCTGGACCGGCGGCAACGCCGACAAGTGGTGCGCGCTCGGCTCGAACAAGTGGCTGCGGGCGGACCTGCAGACCAACCAGACCGTCGGCAAGGTGGTGCTGCGCCACGCGGCCGCCGGCGGCGAGAAGGCGAGCTGGAACACCAAGGACTTCGACGTCCAGGTGAGCACCGACGGCAACACCTGGACGACGGTCGCCTCGGCGCGGGGCAACACCGCGGGCGTCACCACGCACACCTTCACACCGCGGGCGACGCGGTACGTCCGCCTGAATGTGATCACCCCGACCAGCGACTCCGACACCGCGGCGCGCATATACGAAATGGAGGCCTACGCGTCGTAGCCCGCCACGCGGACACCCGGCGTCCCGCTGCCGCCCCGGCGCGGGACGCCGCCCCGCGCCGGTCCGGATATGCGAAACAGGCCGACGGGTTACGCCGCCGCCGGGCGCACCGTCGCGACGTTGGGCAGGCCGTTGTCGGAGGTCTGCTCGACACCTGCCACCCGCGGGCCCATCACCGCGATGCCCTCGATGCGTACCACGGGCGCGAACCAGGCCAGCTCCGTCAGCCGCGCGTTCGCCTGCCGGTAGAGGCCGGCCTGCGCGGCCTGGTCGGCCTCGTTGCTCGCCTGGGTCAGCAGCCCGGTGAGGGCCTCGTCCTGAGTCGCGAACGGGTTGAACGGGTTGGCCACCGGCAGCGCGAAGTTCAGCGACAGCAGGTAGGTCGGCAGGTTGCCGAACGCGTAGCCGCTCACCGGGAACTTGCGCGACAGCACGCTCTGCTGCCATTGCGCCATCTGGGCGTCGGTGTTCAGCTCCACGGTCACACCGATCTCTTTCCACTGCGCGGCGACCGCCTGGGTGACCAGACCGATGCCGAACGCGCCGGTCGAGGCGATCCGCAGCGTGAACCCGCCGGCGTAGCCCGCCTCGGCGAGCAGGCGCTTGGCACGCTCGGGATCGTGCGGATAGCGGGCGTCAAGGGCTTTGTCGTAGCCGTCGAAGCCGGGTGCGGCGGTCTGGCTCGTGGGCTTTGCGAACTCGCCGAAGAGCGCGGTGGCGATCGCCTCGCGGTCGATGGCGTAGCTGAGCGCCTGGCGCACCCTGACGTCCTTGAGCTGCGGGGCGACCGTGCCGTCCCGGTCGGCCAGCATCATGCCGATCATGGCGACGCTGGAGGTGACGTGCTTGAGCCCGGCGGCCTTCACCGCCGGCCCCGCGTCGGCGTTCAGCGACGCGTAGTCGATCTGGTTGGCCTGGATGGCCTGGACGGTGGCGTTGGCGTCGGGGATCACCCGGACCACGACCTTCTGCCAGTGCTGCCCGTTCTTGTTCCAGTAGTTCGGGTTGATCGTGTACGTGTAGTGGTCGTTCGGCACGGTGCCGGCCGGATCCAGGACGTATGGGCCGGCGCCGAAGGTCCGCTCGGCGAGCGTTGCCTGGTCGGCGAGGCCGGCCGGTGAAACGACCGAGCCGGAGAGCACGGCCTGGCTGAACAGCTGCCGCATGACCGGGTTGGGCGACTTGTTCGTGACCACGATCGTCGACGCGTCGCTGGCCGTGATGCCGGTGATGGTGCCGGCCCAGGACTTCGCGTTCGGGCTCACCTTCAGCATGTACTGCAGCGACGCCACCACAGCCGCGGCGTCCAGCGGTGTGCCGTCGGCGAACTTCAGACCCGGCCGCAGCCTCATCTGGAAGATCTTGTTCTCGGTGTCGGTGTAGCCGTACGACTCGGCGAGGTCGCCGCTGTACGTCCGGTCGGCGTTGAGCCGGATCAGCGACGCATACCCCAGCGAGGCGGTCTGGATGTTGTTCGGGTCGACGTTCGCCTTGTATGGGTCGAGCGTCGGGGCTGCGGAGACGGCGATCGTCAGGGTGCGGCCGGCCTTGTCGCCGGCCGGTGCCGCTCCGCCGGAGCAGGCGGTGAGGGCGGTGAACGTGGCGAGGATGGTCGCGGCCAGTAAGCCGTGGCGCGCGCGGGAGCGGACGAGCTGTGCCATGACGGACCTTTCAGTGAGTGCCAGTGCTGAGGTGAACCTCGCTGAGTTCGTGCTGACGCACGCAGCTGACCAGCGACCCGGTGGCCGACTCGCGCAGCGGCGGCCGGCGGGCAAGGCATACCGGCGCGACGTATGGGCAGCGGCTCGCGAAGCGACAGCCCGGCCGGTCGGCCGCGCCGGGCGTCGCGGACAGTACCGGCGCCGGCCCGGCCGGCGGCACGAGTGGGGGCCGATGCCCGGGATCGGGCACCGGGGCGGCCGCGATCAGCGCACGGGTGTACGGGTGGGCCGGGCGGGACACGACGGTCGCGGTGCGGCCGGCCTCCATGACCTGCCCCCGGTAGAGGACCACAACACGGTGCGAGAGATGGCGTACCACCGCGAGGTCATGGGTGATGAACAGGTACCCGAGGCCGAGATCGGCCCGCAGGTCGAGCAGCAGGTTGATGATCTGGGCCTGCACCGACGTGTCCAGGCCACTGACCGGCTCGTCGCAGATCACCAGGCGGGGCAGGTTGACCAGCGCCCGGGCGATGACGATGCGCTGGCGCTGCCCGCCGGAGAACTCCGCCGGGTAACGGCGCGCGGCGTCCGCCGGCAGGCCGACCCGTTCCAGCGCCGCCGCGACGAGCTCACGCCGCCCGCTGCGGCGGACCTCCCGGCGGGCCAGCAGCGGCTCGGCGAGCGTGTCGCCAATGGTGCGGGCCGGGTTGAGCGAGCTGTACGGGTCCTGGAAGACCATCTGCAGGGCCGCGCTGAGCCGCCGGCGGGCCCGGCGGCCGGCCCGGGTGACGTCCGCGCCGTCGAAACGGATCGAGCCGCCCGACACGGGCGTCAGGCCGGTGACCGCCCGGGCGATCGTCGACTTGCCGGAGCCCGATTCGCCGACCAGGCCGACCGTCTCGCCGGGCGCCACCGACAGGCTCACGCCGTCGACGGCGCGGACGAGCCGCCGCCCCCGTGAGAAGTCCACCCGCAGGTCGCGAATGTCGAGCAGTGCGCCGGTCACGGCCTGCCCCCCACGGTGTCGAGCGCCCCGGTCCGCAGGCACCGCGTGGCGTGGCGCGGATCCGGCCGGCGCAGTGACACCGGGACGTCACGGCAGGCGGGCGTGACGTAACGGCATCGGTCGGCGAAGCGGCACCCGGCCGGCCAGTCGCCGGGCGCGGGTACGGTGCCGGCGATGGCCGGCAGCCGGCCCCCCTCGGCGATCCGGTGCGGGTCGGCGGCCAGCAGCGCCGCGGTGTAGGGGTGCGCGGGCCGGGCGAACATGGTCGGCACGTCGCAGTCCTCCACGACCTCGCCCGCGTACATCACCACCGCCCGGTCGCAGGTCTGCGCGACCACGCCGAGGTCGTGCGTGACCAGGAGTACCGCCATCCGCCGATCGATCGCCAGCCGGCGCAGCAGGCCGGTGATCTCCGCCTGTACCGTGACGTCCAGCGCGGTCGTCGGCTCGTCCGCGATCAGCAGGCGAGGGGAGCCGGCCAGCGCGAATGCGATCGCCACCCGTTGCGCCATGCCGCCCGACATCTGGTGCGGATACAGCCGGGCGACCGCGTGCGGTTCGGGGAAGCCCACGTCGTGCAGCAACTCGACCGCGCGCAGGCGGGCGGCGGCGCGGGACGCCCCGGTGTGCCGGCGCACCGCCTCGGCCAGCTGTGTCCCGGCCCGCTCGGCCGGGTCGAGCCCGGCCGACGGCTCCTGCGCGACGTAGCCGATCCCCCGGCCCCGCACGGCGTGCCACTGTGGCGCGCTCGCCCGGACCAGGTCGACGCCGGCGAAGCCGCAGGACCCGCCGGTGATCCGGCCGCCGCCCGGCACCAGTCCGAGGACGCTCAGCGCGGTGACCGTCTTGCCGCATCCGGACTCACCGATCAACCCGACGACCTCGCCGTCGCCGATGTCGAAGGAGACGTCGCTGACCACGGCGATATCGGTTTGCCCCCGGGCGGTGCGCGCCGGGATCGCCACGGTCAGGCCACGCACCGAGAGCAGCCTCTCCGGGTCCGGCTGCCCGGGTGTCCCTGGTCGCTGCGGCGGCGCGGGGGCGGCGGCGCGGCGGGACCGGGCGGGGGCGAGCTTCCGCGCGGACCACCGTCCGGTGCTGCCGTCCCGCGCGGCGTCACCGAGGAGGCTGATCGCCAGCACGGTGAGCACGACGGCGAGACCGGGCGGGACAAGGGCCCATGGCGCCTCGGTCATGACGGCGCGGGCCTCGGCGATCATGCCGCCCCAGCTCGGCTGTGGCGGTGGCGGCCCGAACCCGAGGAAGGCCAGCCCGGCCTGCGTCACGAGCGAGATGCACGCGATGAGGGCGGTCTGGACGATGACGAGGCCGGTCAGCCTCGGCAGGAGGTGACGACGCAGGATCTGCGCGCCGGACAGCCCGGACACCTTCGCCGCGGCGATGAACAGCTCCTCGCGGGTGGACCTGGTCGCCGAGCGGACCACCCGGATCAGCCCGGACGCCATCAGCACGCCGAACGTGGCCATCGCGGCGGCGACGTTGTTGCGGAACACCGCCATGACCACCAGCAGCAGGATCATTCCCGGCACGGCGAACAGCACGTCGGACAGGCGCAGCACCAGCGCGTCCGCCACCCCGCCGAGATAGCCGGCGGCCAGGCCCAGCGTCACACCGACCAGGACCGCGACGCCGGTGGCGATGGCGACCCCCGACAGGGTGCTGCCACCGCCGTGCACCAGCCGGCTCAGCAAGTCCTGGCCGAGGCGATCGGTGCCCAGGGGATGCGCCGGCGTCGGGCCGCGCAGCGCATTGCGCAGATCCTGCCGGGCCGGGTCGGTACCGGTCACCAGCCGTGGGAAGAGCGAGCAGGCGATGACGACGACGAGCCAGAGCAGCCCGGCGGCGGCGAGAGGCCGGCGCAGCAGGGTCTTGGGGCCGCGGGTCATCGGGTCCGCACCCGCGGGTCGAGCCACGCCTGTAACAGGTCCACGACCAGGCCGACGGCGATCACGATGAGCGTGAAGGAGACGACCGCGCCCTGGAGCACGGGGATGTCGTGCTGCATCGCGGCGACGACCGCTCCCGACCCGATCCCCGGCAGGCCGAAGATGTTCTCGATGAGCACGGCGGCACCGAGCAGGCCGGCGCAGACCACGCCGAGCAGCGAGATGATCGGGACCGCCGCGTTGCGCAGCACATGCCGGAAGAGGATCGACCGGCGAGACAGCCCGTTGGCCTCGAAGACCCGCACGTACTCCCGGCTCAGCACGTCGAGCACGGCGTCCCGGGTCTGCTTGGCCACCGCCGTCGCCGCGGCGAGCGACGCCGCGGCGACCGGCAGCACGAGTGAGCGGAGCCAGCCGATCGGCGACTCGGCGATCGGTGTGTATCCCGTCGCCGGGAACAGCCGCCAGTGCACGGCGAACCAGGACACGAACAGCAGGCCGAGCCAGAAGCCGGGGACGGCGAGCCCGGCGACGGACAGCACGTCGATCAGCCGGCCCAGCGCGCCGCCGCGCACGGCGCTGAGCATGCCGAGCCCGACGCCGAGCAGTCCGGCCGCCAGCGTGGCCAGCACGACCAGCGACAGGGTCGGGGCGAGCCGGGCGCCCATGAGCCGGCCGACGTCACCGCCGGTGACCAGCGAGTGCCCGAGGTCGCCTCGCAGCGCTCGGCCGAGCCAATCGAGGTACTGCGGCAGTATCGGGCGGTCCAGTCCCAGCTCCTGCCGTAACTCGCTGACCTGCTGCTCGGTGGCGAGCTGGCCCAGCACGGACCGGGCCGGGTCGCCGGGCACCAGCGAGACGAGGACGAACGAGAAGAACGTGACGACGAAGAGCATCGGCACGGCCCAGACGAGGCGCCGCGTCACCAAGCGGACCACGGCGGTTACTCCGTCGCCAGGGCCGCTTCGACCGTCGGCCGCGCCTGACGCCGCAGCCGGCGGCCGTTGAGCAGCGAACCAAGGAACGTGTAGCGCACGAGGTACCGGTAGCTGAGCAGCAGCACCGGGAACGCGATCGCCAGGATCAGCACGTACTTGACGAGCCATGGCAGCGGAACCCGCATGAACGCGGCCTGCAGCAGCATCACGACCGGCAGGTGACTGATGTAGATCCAGTACGACGCGTCGGCAACATACCGAACCGGGGCCCGATACACCGACAGATAACGCACCGCCAGCCCGACGATGCCCATGGTCCACGCCCAGATGGCCAGCACGTAGACGATCGCGTAGCCGACCTTCGCCCCCTGCGACCGCGCGGTGTCGAAGGAAGCGGCGGTTCCGGCCAGCCAGAGCGCGGCACCGGTCAGGACGACCGCGGCGACGAGGTAGCGCCGCCAGCGCCGCTCCCACAGCCGCAACAGATCGCTCTGCCGCTGCAAGAGCCAGCCGAACCCGAACGCGGTCGCGTAGGCGACCAGCGCGCCCGCGTTGGGCAGGAGCCCGTTCTCCGCGGCCGGCACCCCGAACCACAGCGCCCAGCCGGACTTGAGGATCAGGGTCAGGCACAGCGGGGCCCCGAGCACCAGCGGTGTCAGGTCGGCCCGGACGATGCCGCGGACCAGCGGATCGACGATCCGCGCCCGCCCGGCGCCGGTGCGATCCACCACCGCCGCGATGCCGCGCAGGGCCAAGGCGCCGACGTAGAGCAGCAGCAGGTAGTACAGGAACCACAGGTGGGTCAGCGGGAACGTCCGCAGCGTCATCGCGGCGGGCGGCGACGTCTTGCCGGCCTGGGCGTCGGCCCAGATGATCGCGATGACGGTCATCACCATCACGACCGGCCAGAAGATGAGCAGCGGTGCGAGGATGCGTTTGGCCCGGTCCCGCACGAAGCCCGGCGTGCCGCGGCGGTGCAGCAGCATCCGCCCGAAGAATCCCGCGATCAGAAAGAACAGCGTCATCCGGAATATGTGCAACACGAAGTAGACCGCGTTCATCACCGGGCTGGTCGAGTTGTCGCCGACCACCCAGAACGGCGGTTCCATGAAGGACAGTGTGGCGTGGAAGGCGACGCCGAGCAGGAGTGCCCCGCCCCGCAGCGCGTCCATTGCGTGCAGGCGATTGTCGCCGCCGATGCCGGCGGCAATGTCAGTCGTCATGAGTCGGCTCCGCCGCTGGTTGGTCGTTGGGCTCCCGGAACCGTACCGGCGTGGCGATCGTGCGGACATCTTCGATGTTGCCCAGTTTCCTGCGGCGCGGTGCTCCGGCGCCTCAGCAATATGAGAGGTGCAGCGCGGGTGGGCGTGCGTGACGATCGGCGTCAGTCACTGCGGTGCCGAATCCGGAATGGAGCTCTGACATGACCACGACCACTGGCCAGGTGGCGGACCAGGCCAAGCTGGACGCCTACTACGGGCCGTTCACCGACGACAAGCAGAAGGAGGTCCTCAGCGTGCCGCTGCGGCTCGTCGCGGCGTGGGCGCGCAATGACGCGGCCGGCGTGGCCGACGTCTTCACCGAGGACGGCATCCTCATCCTGCCCGGTGACGTGTACAAGCGGGGCCGCGACGAGATCCGTTCGTTCATGGCCGCCGCCTACGCGGGACCGTTCAAGGACAGCAACGTCACCGGCCAGCCCGCGGACCTGCGGATCATCTCGGACGACGTGGCGCTGATCCGCACCCACGGCGGCATCCTGGCCCCCGGCGAGACCGAGATCGCGCCGGAACTCGCCGTGCGCTCGACGTGGGTCGCCGTCAAGAAGGACGGCGAGTGGCAGCTCGCCGGCTACCAGAACAGCCCTCGCGGCGCCGGCGCGACGCTGCGCTGGTGACGACCACTACCGACGACCTAGGAGACAGCATGACCAAGGAAGCGGCGGCGCTCGTCGAGGGTGCCAAGCAGTGGGCGACCTACTACGGCGAGTACTCCAACGGGCCGGAGGGGCACGCCCTGACCGCACAGCTACGGGCCCGGGCGGCGTGGGCGGAGAACAACGCGGACGCGTTCGCCGACATCTTCATCGACAACGGCAGCGCGCTGTTCGGGGACACCCAGCTCAAGGGCCGCGAGGAGATCCGCGGCTACCTGGTGGAGGCGTTCGCCGGGCCGTACAAGGCGACCCGGCTCTTCGAGGAGCCGCGCGAGGTCCGGTTGCTGACCGATTCGAGCGCGATCATCGTCA
Source organism: Dactylosporangium sp. NPDC000555 (assembly GCF_040300025.1). Classification (NCBI taxonomy): domain Bacteria; kingdom Bacillati; phylum Actinomycetota; class Actinomycetes; order Micromonosporales; family Micromonosporaceae; genus Dactylosporangium; species Dactylosporangium sp. NPDC000555. The sequence continues at coordinate 13,584 of NZ_JBEPDB010000062.1, forward strand.
CCGACGGCGGCCTCGTGCGCGAGGGGGAGGAGACCGTCGACCCGGCCAACCTGGTCCGCGCGATGTGGGTCGCGGTCAGGCACGACGGCGACTGGCGGATCGTCTCCTACCAGTCCTGCCCGATCAGGAACTGACGCCGGACGAAGGGGCGCACCATGAACACGACCTCGTGGGGTGACGCGTCGGCGCTGCTCGCCGACGCCGGGGTGGCGGAGGACGCGTCCTACTACCGCCAGTTCACGCGGGATCGGGAGCGGGCCGCGCTCACCGTGGCCATGCGCATCCAGGCCGCGTGGAAGGTGAACGACCCGGACGCGTTCGCCGACGTGTTCACCGAGAACGGAAGTCTCCTCATGCGCGACGAGCAACTCACCAGTCGCGAGGACATCCGCTCGTACATGACCCGGGGTTTCCAAGGCCCGCTCAAGGGCGCCCACGTCAAGGGCTGGCCCATCGCCGTCACGTTCCTCGGCGATGACGTGGCCATGTTCGTCACCGAGGGCGGCATTCTGATGCCCGGCGACCGGGAAATCCAGGACAGCAACCTGATCCGGGCCACGTGGGTGGTCGTCAGGCAGCCCGACGGCCGGCTCGGTCTCGTCTCACATCAAGGCAGTCCGATCAAAGGTTGACGCGACAGCGCAACCCACCTCACGTGCGGCCCGCAGCGACGGCCTCGGCCATCCTGCGGGACGCCCGTGTCCAGATCTGGGTGAGCCGGCAGTCAGCCATCCACAAAGGAGGGTCAGATGTACGACTACGTTATCGTCGGCGCGGGATCGGCCGGCTGCGTCCTCGCCGCCAGACTGTCGGAGGACCCCGACGTCAAGGTGTGCCTCATCGAGGCGGGACCGGCGGACGTCGCGGAGAACATCCATGTGCCGGTGGCCTTCGGCCGGCTCTTCCGCACGCAGCTGGACTGGGACCTCGCCACCCACGAGGAGCGTTTCCTCGGGCGGCGCCGGATCTACCTGCCCCGAGGGCGGGTGCTGGGCGGCACCAGCTCCATCAACACCATGGTCTACGTCCGCGGCAATCCCATCGACTTCGACGGGTGGGGCCAGCCCGGCTGGCGCTACGACGACCTGCTGCCCTACTTCAAGCGCTCCGAGGACAACGAGCGCGGCGAGTCGTACTACCACGGCATGGGCGGTCCGCTGCGAGTCTCCGACGGCCGGGACCGCAACCCGATGTCCGCCGCCTTCATCGAAGCCGGCGCTCAGGCCGGGTACCCCATCAACGACGACTTCAACGGGGAGAGCCAGGACGGGTTCGGCTTCTTCCAGCTCACCCAGCGCGACGGCCGCCGGGCCAGCACGGCGACCGAGTTCCTGCACCCGGCCGGCCGGCGGCCCAACCTGACCGTCGAGACCAACCTGCAGGTGCACCGGGTGCTGACGGACAACGGCCGGGCGGTCGGGGTGACCGGGGCGCGACTGGACGAGATCGTCACGATCCGGGCGGAGCGTGAGGTCATCGTCTGCGCCGGGGCCTACCACTCGCCGCAGCTGCTGATGCTCTCCGGCATCGGGCCGGCGGGCCTGCTCGACGTGCTCGGCATCCCGGTCGTGCTGGACCAGCCGCAGGTCGGGCAGAATCTGCAGGACCACGCCCTGATTCCGCTGGTCTACACCCACGACATCCCGATCAGTCTGCTCGTCGCCGGGCAGCCCGAGCACGTCGAGCAGTTCGTCACCCACGGGCGCGGCCCGCTGACCGCGAACGGCCCGGAGTCGGGCGGATTCATCCGGACCAGCGCCGGCCTGCCGGCACCGGATGTCGAGTTCCTCGGCGCGCCGGTGATGTTCGCGGACAGCGGCCTGGGCACCCCGACGCACCACTCGTTCTCGTTCGGCCCGTCGATGCTCGCCCCCCGCAGCCGCGGCAGCGTGCAGCTCGCGCTGGCCGACCCGACCGCGAAGCCGAAGATCGTGCACAACTACTTCGAGCAGCCGGCCGATCTGGACGACGCCGTCACGGCGACCCGGATCGGCATGCACATCGCGCGGCAGGAGGCGCTGGCGCCCTACACGGTGGGCCAGTTCGAGCCGCCGGCCTCGGACTCGGACGCCGACCTGCGGGCGTACATCCGGCAGTACGCCCACTCGATTTTCCACCCGGCGGGCACCTGCGCGATGGGTGCCGTCGTCGACCCGCAACTGCGCGTGCTCGGGGTCGACGGCCTGCGGGTCGTCGACGCGTCGGTGATGCCGACCCAGGTGCGCGGCAACCCGAACGCGGCCGTTATCGCGATCGCCGAGAAGGCGGCCTCGCTCATCAGCGGCGCCGCGACACTGCGCTCGCCGGTGACCGCGACCGCCCACTGATCGTGTCGAGAAGGCTCGTGACCCAGGAGGAGACATGACCAGCGCTATCACCGCACCACCCCGGGAGGAGCTGGTTCGGCGCGCCGCCGAGCTGGTGCCCGTGCTGCGCAGGCACGCCGAGTGGCAGGACGAGAACCGGCGGCTGCACGACGAGGCCCTCGAGGGCCTGGCCGACATGGGGTACTTCCGGATGCGGGTGCCCAGCCGCTTCGGCGGCTACGAGTCCGACGCGCGGACGCTGAACGAGGTCCTGGCGCAGCTCGGCCGCGGTGACGGCTCCGTGGCCTGGAACGCGTCGGTGTGGCCGATCCCCGGCTGGATGGTCGGGATGTTCCCGGAGGAGGTCCAGCAGGAGGTCTACTCGACCCCCAACGTGCGCGTCTGCGGCACGCTCAGCCCGTCCGCGACCGCCACCACGAAGCCCGGCGGCATCGTCGTCAACGGACGGTGGGGCTTCATCAGCGGTGCCCTCCACAGCCACTGGCAGGAGGTCATCGCGATGGCGCCGGCGCCGGACGGGGTCAACATGTGGCCGGTGGTGGCGCTCGTCCCGATGTCCGACCTGGAGATCGTCGACGACTGGAACACCTTCGGTCTGCGCGGCTCGGGCAGCGTCACCACGGTCGCCAATGACGTCTTCGTCCCGCAGGAGCGGGTGCTGCCGATGCCGGCCGTGCTGCAGGGGCAGTCGGCCGCGCCGCTGAACAACGCGCTGCCCATGTACCGCAGCCCGCTGCTCGGGGTCGCCAACGCCACCTCGGTCGGCATGCTGGCCGGCCTCGCCAAGGGCGCGCTGGAGCTGTTCCTGGAGCGGCTGGACGGCCGCTCGATCGCCTACACCACCTATGGCAAGCAGAGCGAGGCTCCGGTCACCCACGTGCAGGTGGCCGAGGCGGCCATGAAGGTCGACCAGTGCGAGTTCCACGCCGAGCGGGTGGCCCGCCTGGTCGACGCCAAGGGCGTCAGCGGCGAGCCGTGGACGCTGCCGGAGCGGGCGCGCACCCGGGCCGATGTCGGCATCATCTGCAAGCTGGGCCGGGAGGCGATCGACCTGCTGAGCCTGGCCAGCGGTGGCTCGTCGCTCTACCGCGACGTGCCGATCCAGCGTTTCGCCCGCGACATACACGCGGCCAACCTGCACGCGCTCATGGTGCCGACGACGAACCTCGAGCTGTACGGCCGGGTGCTGTGCGGCCTGGAGCCGAACACGCAGTACATCTGAGGCCCACGGCGAAGGCCGGGTCACCGCCTGGTGACCCGGCCTTCGCTTCGCCGCGAGGCTCGCTACACGGCCGTGCTGACCGGCGACGCCGGCCGGGTCGTCGTGGCCCCGTTCGTGGCCGGCAGGTCCCGGGAGCGCCACAACACCCGCGCCACCAGTGCCGGACGCCAGAGCTTGCCGGGCCGGTCGACCAGTCCGGTGACCCGCATCAGCGCGGTCGTCGCGGCCGGGTCCTTGGTCGTGGCGTACTGCAGGCGCCTCATGTAGGCGTTGAAGAGCCTGACCCGCGGCGGGCGCTCACCGGGTACCCCCGGGAAGTCCAGGTCCCCGCGGGTGGAGATGCGCCACGCGTCGGTGATGGCCCGGGCGAAGGCCGTCGCGAGCGCCAGCGAGTCCGGATGGCCGCCGCTGCGGAGGCGCTCGCGCAGCGCCATGGCCATCATCGCCGCGACCGTCATCCCCTGCCCGTAGACCGGGTTGAAGCTGCAGACGGCGTCGCCGAGCACCACCAGCCGGTCGGGAAACCGGGTCAGCCGTTCGTAGTGCACCCATACGCTCGCCGGCACCGTGAACGTCGCCGCTTCGCTGGTCGGCTCGGCGTCACGGATCGCCTCGTAGATCTCCGGCACCGGCAGGGACCGGGTGTACTCCAGGAATCCCTCGTCATCGGCGGGCGGATGGTCGCCCAGGATGCCGGTCAGCGACAGCCGGCAGTCGCCGGTGATCGCCTGTCCGAAGAACGCGCCGCGGGGATGGTTCGGCGACGCCACCGGGTTGATCGCCTGCGGCGGGCCGAACGTGCCCGGCCGCCGGCGGAAGCTGCGAGTGGTGTACGCCAGGCCGATCTTCACCCGCTCGACCGGCGGGCGCTCGTAGCCGAGCTCGGCCAGCCAGGCCGGCGTCCGGGAGCCCCGCCCGGCCGTGTCGACGACCAGGTCCGCGGCCAGGTCCAGCTCGGCGCCGGTGCCCTCGCGCAGCCGCACGCCGATGACCCGAGCCCGGTCCGGGGTGGTCAGCAGGCCGGCGACCTCGGTGGATTGCCGGTACGTGACGTTGGGCAGCGCGGCGACCCGGTTGCGCAGGTAGTTCTCCAGCACCGGGCGGGACCCGGCGATGGAGCGCAGGCCGGTGTCGGCGGGGCGGATCGGGCGCCCGTCGAAGTACCACCGCATGCCGCCGAAGTCACGGACCGTGAGACCGGCCAGTTCCCGGGTCTCGTCGAGCAGGTTCGGGAAGAGCTCCGAGAGGATGTGATACCCGCGGGCGTGCAGGCCGTGGGCGTGGGCGCCGTGCGGCACGCCGCGCCGCGGCCCGGCCACCCCCAGCACCTCATCGCGGTCGACGACGACGACCTCGCCGTACGACTCCGACAGCACCCGCGCCGCCAGCGTGCCGGCGATGCTCCCGCCGATGACGACGGCACGCTGCCCGACCGGTTCGCCCGGGCGGGCGGCGGGCCGGCGAGGGCGGCGCAGGGCACGGGCAACCCGGCCGGACAACGCAAGGGAAGTGCCCATGGATGGCCTCCAACGGAAGAAGTTCGCAAGGCAGGAGCCCCGAGCGGGCAGCCTCATGCAAGCACGGCGCAGACCGGCGTCGCTTCCTTCAACGTGCCGTGCTCGATGGGCCGCCGCCGTGGACCAGGGCAGACACGGGTGTTGAGCACAGCTGAAGACGACAGGGTCCACCGGCCCCGGGGATGCTCGGGTGCGAGCATCGACTGCGAAGGATGTGAACCGCGTGACGGACAATGCCAATGTCATCGCCGACCTCGCCGCCGACGGCGACGAGGTCGACCGCCTGGTGAGCGGCCTGGAAGCCGCACAGTGGCAGACGCCGACGCCGGCTCCCGGCTGGACCGTCGCCCACCAGATCGCCCACCTCGCCGCCACGTTCCGGATGGCGGGACTGGCCGCGTCGGACCCGGAGCGGTTCAAGGCGTTCGCCGGCGGCCTCGGCCCCGACTTCGACGCCAACGTGCGGGCGGCGCTCGGCGAGTTCCTCGACGATCCGCCGGACGTGCTGCTGCGCCGCTGGCGGGAGCAGCGTCAGGCGGCGCAGCGGGCGCTCGGCGCGCTGCCGCCCGGCCACCTGGTGCCCTGGCTCGTCCGGCCGCTGCCCGCCGCCGTCCTGGCCGCCGCCGGGATGATGGAGCTGTTCGGCCACGGGCAGGACATCGCCGACGCCCTCGGCGTGCGCCGCGGGTACACCGATCGCATCGGGCACCTCGTCGAGTTCGCCGCGCGGACGTGGGACTTCGGCTACCTTGCCCGGGGTCTCGCGGTGCCGCAGGTGCGGTTGCGACTGGAGCTGACCGCTCCGTCGGGCCGGGAGTGGACCTTCGGGCCGGCCGAGTCGCCGGAGCGGGTGACCGGACCGGCCGTCGACCTCTGCCTGCTGGTGACCCGCCGGCGGCACCGCGACGACCTGTCGCTCAAGGCCACCGGCGCGGTCGCGGAGCACTGGCTGGACATCGCGCAGGCATATCGCGGTCCGGCCGGTGAGGGGCGCCGCCCGGGCCAGTTCCCCCCGATCGACGGGGACTGAGGCCACCGGGCGTGCGTGGTGCGGGTTGGGCGGTCGTCGCCGGTGCGGCGTCCGCTCAGCTTGCCTTCCGCCGCGGTGCCGCGCCGTACCGCAGCTCCACGTGGTGCTCGAGCGCCATCCGCCGCATCGAGGACATCGCCACCTCGAGCAGCACCATCCGGATGACGGCGGCCGCCCGTTCGGCGTCGGCCTCCTCGGGCTCCAACAGGCTCAGCTCCCGCACCGCGAGCCGCTCGGCGGCCTCGGCGTACGGTATGAAGAAGTCCGTGCCGCAATGGCAACCGAGCGAGCGTAAGGCGGCCAGCACGAGGGCCAGCCACGCCCGCCCCGGCGCGTCGTCGTCGACGTGCCAGCCGAGTTCCTTGACGAGCGTGTTGACTTCGTCCCTCTCGGCGCGGATCGATTCTGCCGTGGTGGCGTCGAGGCCCTCCTCGGGCAGGGTGGTCCGGTTCACCACGCCGTATAGTGCCGGAAGGGCCAGCCGGTCGTCCTCGATGGCGCCGATCAGCAGGCGCACCGACGAGAGGTCGAGCCCGCCGATGTTCGTGAACGCCCGGATGAGCCGCAGCCGCCGCAGGTGCGCTTCGCCGTACTCGGCCTGGTTGCGGGCCGTCGGCCGGCCCGGCTGGAGGAGCTGTTCCCGGAGGTAGAACTTGATCGTGGCTACGGGGACGCCGGTCCCGCGGCTGAGGTCCGAGATGCGCATCGCTCTCCTCGTCCGGCCGATGCCCGAGCAGCTCAGGCATTCCTCGGCTTCAATCTACGTTCCCGGCGTGGGCGATGTCGTCTCCGGGCTTGCGCGATCGGCCCGGACGGGCGCCGAGGCACGGACAACGGCCCCGTCGCCGGCGACCGCGGTGGTCGCCGGCCCCGGGTCCGATCCTTGGTCGCGGGTCAGGCGGCTATCGGGTCCGCGAAGCCGGCCTGCCGGCGGGTGCGGGCGAGGGCCAGCTTCCGCACGTCCAGCAGCGCCAGCAGGACCGGGGGATCGACCACGCGGACCGGCTCCAGCTCGAGGTCGAGCCGCAGCATCGTGTCCTCCCGGACGGTGATGGGGCCGTAGGTGGCCACCGACACGGACTGCCCGGTCCGATCGTCGTCGCGCACCAGCGCCTCCGCGTCGTGCCCGACCGACTGCGCCAGCACGTACCAGCTCCCGGTCGGCACCATCTCGAACGAGAACGTCCCGCGCCCCGGCAGCACCGAACACCGAACCGGAGCTCCCTCGGGGATACGGTCCGGGAACAGACCGATGAACACCACGCCAGTGGAGTTGGGGGCGGCGTGGCGGATTTCGCCGTAGACGCTGGCCGACGATGGGCGGGGCGGCCGGCCGCGATTGGCGGTGGGAATGTCGAAGGCGTATCCGGCCGTGCGGCGGTACGTCGTCGGTGACAGGCCGACGCTGCGGCTGAACCGCGAGCTGAAGGTGCCGACGCTCTTGTACCCCACGAGCAGGCTGATGTCGGCGACGTTCATCGAGGTGGATACCAGTAACTGCTTGGCCCGCTGCAGGCGTAAGGCGGACAGGAACCGGCCCGGGGAGACACCGGTGGCGCGCTGGAAGATCCGGGTGAAGTGGAACTTGCTGAACATGGCGGCCCGTGCCATGTCGTCGACGGTGAGCTCCTCGCCGAGGTTCTCTCTCATCGTAACGATGGCTCGCCGTACAGCTTGCTCGATTGCGCCGTCCACAGTACCTCCGATCCGTTGTAGCCAATTCGCCCCCCGCATTGTTGGTTATTTTCAGCGGTGTGCTGAATGTTGGCTGAGCCGGAACGGGTAAAGTCGACAGCGTGATTAAGAAAAGCGCGAGCTGCTGGATTGCTCCGGCGTTCGCTGCCATTCCGGTTGCCCAAAACGACGTTAGCTGAGCTGGCTGACGTTTGGCAACGCTGCCGCTACCGGTGCCCCGGCGGTGCGCAACATGGAAGTACAAACTGCCGTTCACCTGCGAGTTTGTCCATCGGGCGGCGAAGGTAAGCCAGTGTCGAAGTAGATAGCCGAGATTGCCGAGCGGCATTGTTCATTGGGCTGAAAACCATTATTTTGACCGTGCCCGGAAACCTTAAGGCAAGGATCCGGAGTGGCTCGTGGGGTCCGCGGTGCGCGATTGACGGTCCACGGGCCGGCTCATTGCGGCTGCGCCGGCAGGCCCCGGCCCAGCGCCGCGCCGATGTGCCGCGCCGCCGCGAAGCTCGCCCACGACGCCAGCTCCACCACCGCGGCGTCGCCGCCGCCCTGCGCGCGGACCTCCGCGACGAGGTCGTCGGTGACGCGGTAGGCAGCGACCGCGACCAGCACCGCGAGGCGGCCCTGCGCCCGCAGCCGGTCCGGCAGGGCGGCGACGACGCCGTCGAGCCAGTCGCGCGTGCTGATCCCGGGCAGGTCCGCCGCCGCGCTGGCCAGCCGGGCGTGGACCAGCCGGCGCACCGGCTCCGGCACGGACCGCGCGCCGATGCCGTCGATGGTCGCGGCGGCGCGGCGCAGCGCACCGGCCACGGCCGGCGCGGCGGCCGGTGGACCGGCCCACGCCAGGTCGTCGCCCCCCGCAGCGCCCAGCGGCGGCTCCGGCAGCAGGTCCAGCGACCGTCCCGGCTCGACCCGAGCTGAGGCCAGCCCGCCCATCATCCGCGCGGCGAACCGGCGCAGGACGGTCTCGGTGGCCGGCGGGACGGCCGGTAGCGGCGAGTCGGACAGGAAGACGCTCACCATCCGGTTGATGTGGTGGAAGGTGACCGCCACGCCGATGAGCTCCGGCGCATGCGTCTGCGGGAACGGCGCCGCGGGCGTCCCGCCGGGCGCGGCCAGGCCGCTGCCCCGGGCCCACCGGGCGATGGCGCGCAGCCGGGGGTCGGCGACGTCGTCGATCCGGTCGGCGGCGACCGCGTCGGCGTCGGCGCTGCGCAGCAGGCCCGCCAGCACGGCGCCGTGGACGTCTACGCAGTATGGGCAGGCGTTGGCCAGCGACACCGCGGCGGCCACGACCTCCTTCGCGGCCCGATCCACCTGTCCGCCGGCGACCAGCGTCTCGCGCAGCATCAGCCAGGTGGCGGCGAGCGACTCCGGCGAGGCCGCGTGCAGGACCAGCGGGGGCGCGAGGAGGCCGAAGTCCGTCTCCATCTGCCGGTACACCTGGCGGACCAGGCCGTTGGCGGCGGTCCAGCCGACCGGCCGGACGTGGCGGATGTGGCCCAACCCGATCCGCCGGGTCGCCCGAGCGAACAGTGAGGTCACGGCGATCTCCTCTCAGCGGGCGGCGGCGCCGGCCGGTTCGGGTCCGGGCCGGCGCCGGCCGGTGCGGATCAGGCTCCCGAGGTAACGGGCTGGACGGGCAGCGGCGCGCCGTAGGTGACGGAGATGCCGCGCTCCCGCGCGGCGCGGACGATGCCCGGCATCGCGCGTTCGGCCAGGGCCGAGATGGTCAGCGCCGGGTTGACCGTGAGCGCGGTGGGCACCGCCGAGCCGTCGGTGACGAAGATGCCCGGGTGCCCGCGCAGCTCGTGCGTGTCGTCGAGCGCCGAGGTTTGCGGGTCGTCACCGACGCGGCAGGAGGCCAGCGGGTGCACGGTGTACGCCCCGACGAGATCGTTCGTCCACGGCATCACCCGGGCCAGCCCGTCGCGCTCCAGGATGTCCTTGATCTCGGCGTCGGCGAGCGCCCAGCCGCGCTGGGTGTTCGCCGTCGGGCGGTAGCGCAACGGCCCGTTGCCCAGCATCTGCTGGGACAGCCGATGCGCATTGCCGGTCGCCGGCGGCGGCCCGAAGACGCCCTCGTTGTCATCCTCGGACATGATGAAGATGGTCAGCCAGGACTGCCACCGCCGCACCAGCTCCTTCTTCTCCACGCCGAACCAGGTGGGTCCGGTGGCGTCGGGCACCTGGGCGAGGATGGTGCCCAGACCCGGCGGGAAGTACAACTGCTCCAGGGAGAACCGCTCGAACTCCGGCAGGCCGGGATCCAGCCGGTCCCAGCTGGCCACGACCGGTCCCCGGCCGATCTGGTACGCCGAGTAGGCGCGACCATCGCCGCGGTCCAGGCCGAGCACCTCCCGCACCCGGTCCTCGTCGAAGACCGCGGTGTTGAGCCGCTCGCCGTTGCCGGAGAAGTAACGGCCGACGGCGTGCGGCATCGGGCCGAGCTCCGGCTCGGAGCGCTGGAGGATCACCGGCGTGGCGCCCGCGCCGGCGGCCAGGATGACGAGCTTCGCGTCGATGCTGCCGCCGTCGTGCAGGACCCGGTAGTCCTCGTCGTCCACGATGCGGTAGTGCACGCGGTAGCCGCCGGAGTCGGTGCGCGAAAGGTGCTGCACCTCGTGCATCGGCCGGATCTGCGCCCCGTGAGCGAGCGCCGCCGGCAGGTAGTTGAGCAGCAGCGAGCGCTTCGCGTCGAACTTGCACCCGGCCATCATCCAGTTGCAGTTCGTGCACAGCCCGACGTCGATGGCCGACGGCACCGGGTTGGCGGTGCGCCCGGCGTGCGCGCAGGCCGCCGCCCACAGCCCGCCGGCGTAGGGCACCTTGTCCCACGACGAGCGGGTCACCGGCAGCGACTCGGCCACCCGGTCGTACCACGGGTCGAGCGTGTCCCGGCTGATCGAGGCCGGCCACACCCGCCGGCCGATGCTGCCGCGGCGCTCGAAGACGAACCGCGGCGCGCGGGGCATCGTCGCGAAGTACACGACGCTGCCGCCGCCGACGCAGTTGCCGCCGAGGACGCTGATGCCGTCGCCCACCACGAAGTCGAAGACGCGCGTGTACGACGAGCCGAGCTTGAAGTCGTGGTCGAACTCGTCGGCGTTCAGCCACGGTCCCCGCTCCAGCACGACAACCTTGGCACCGCCGGCCGCCAGGTGGTACGCGGCGATGGCCCCACCGAAGCCGCTGCCGATGACGAGGACGTCGGTGGTCTCGACGGCGCTCATGCCGGGCTGCCCGTCGCGGTGGTCGCCGGGTGCAGCGGCGCCAGGGGACGGCCGTACGAATACCGAGGAAAGCCCCACAGCCCGTCGTCGCGCGGGCCGAAGTAGCCCAGGTCGCGTAGCCCCGGGTGTCCGCCCCTGAGCGCGTCCGCGGTGTGCATGTGCGCGGCGCTGTCGTACGCCATGTTGCTGAACAGCGCCAGGCCCACCCACATCTGGTGCTCCGGATGCCCGGGCGTGGTGAGCCGCAGCACGAGCGCCGTGCGGTCGGCGAACGGCAGTGCGACGAACGGCGGCAGGTCGGCGGCGAGCGTCAGCCCGCACTCCTCGGCATACGCCTGCGCGTGCTCGTTGAGCGAGAACGCCAGCGCGTCGAGCGCGTCGGCGAGGCCGCCGCCCGGCTGCTCCAGCAGTTCGACGGCGCCCGCCTCCACCGCGCCGGCGCCGTCGGCCGCCCCGGCGACGACGCGGTCGTCGGCTGAGCGCTTCGCGCCGGGCACGATCGTGTCGGCATAGGCCTCGATCGTCATCGTTCTCTCTGCGTACGGGTCCAACGTCTCCGGTTGCACCGGGCGCCTCCTGTCCGTCGTAGTTCGTCCGCGCCGGGCACCCGGGCCAGCGGCCCGGCGATCTTCCGGTCCGATCGGCAATTGCGACCATCGTCCGGGCGCCAGGGAGCGCTCGCATCTTCCGCATTGCGCTTGGCCACATGGGCGCCGGCGGCTTCTTCTGCCGTGCGGACCATGGCTGCAAACGGTGGCGGGACCACGGCGTGCCCGAATACTGGCAGGCGTCTGCCGCCAAGTCGGGGAGGGATCGATGGTTGCCGCTCGGGTCGCCGCATCGGTGGTTCAGCGACAGGTCAGGCACGTCAGCCCGGTTCCGGTGACGGCCGCGACCGGGCTGGTCGCCCGGGTCTACACGCAGGTTGCCGACGAGATGCGGCTGGTGGTGCCGCCTGCGCAGCTGCACTCGCCGTCGCCTCCGCTGCTCGCGGCCTACTGGATGCTGCTGCGCGAGCCGCTGCTGGCCGACGGTGCCCTCGACCGCGGCCTGAAGGAGGCGGTGGCCACGGCGGTGGCGGTGGCCAACATCTGCCCGTACTGCGTGGACATGCACAGCGTCAGCCTCTACGACCTGGCCACCGAGCACGAGGCCGAGGCCATCGCGGCCGACCGCGCCGGGGACGTGGCCGACCCGCGGCACCGGGCATTGACCATGTGGGCCCGCGACGCGCACGAGGCCGGCAACGGGCCGCCCCCGCCGGACGGGCTCTCCGCCGCGGCGCGGGCCGAGCTCGTCGGCCTGGTCGTCGGCCAGCACTACGTGACCCGCCTGGTGAACGTGTTCCTCGCCAACTTCCTGCTGCCGCCCGGTCTCGGCCCGCGCGCCCGGCGCCGCCTCAAACGGGGGGTGAGCCGGGTGCTGCGCCCGACGCTGCGCGACCCGCGGCCGGTGGGTCGCTCGCTGTCCCTGCTGCCGGCCGCCCCGCTGCCGCCGGACGCCGAGTGGGCGGCCGGCAGTCCGGTGGTCGCCGCGGCCATCGGCGCGGCGGCGGCGGCGTTCGACGCGGCGGGGGACCGGTCGCTCAGCCCGCAGGTGCGGGCCCTGGTGTCCGGGCGGCTGAACAGCTGGCGCGGCGAGGAGTTCGGCCCGGACCTGACCGAGTGCGAAGACCTGGTCGCCGGGCTGCCGCCGGCCGACCGTGCCGCCGCGCGCCTGGCTCTGCTGACCGCGCTCGCCTCGCACCAGGTCGGCGACGACGTGATTGGCGAGTTCCGCCGGCACCACCCGGACGATGCCACGCTCATCGAGGCCGCCGGGTGGGCCGCCTTCGCGGCCGCGTCCCGGGTCGGTGCCCGGATCCCGGTGCTGCCCGGTGGCCGGGCGGGCACGGCACAGCGCACTTGAGAAGACGCGGCCCGCCGCCGCGAGACAGCACGATGTGATGACGCACGTCGCTGGGTTCCCCGGAGTATCCGTCCGGCCCGGCGCCCGTACTGGAGAAGGAATCCATGCGATGCCGACCACCCTTGGCTCCCTCCGCCGTCTCGTCCTGACACCGAGCTTCACCGCGATCTCGTTCGCCGGGCGCGGCTTCCCGGTCCGGCCGACCGACGCCACGCGGCGGCTGGAGGCGGTGCCGCAGGCAGTCGTCTGCGGCTTCGAGTGGGGCATCGAGTGCCGCACCCAGCCGGAGCTGGAGAGCCGGCTGGCGCTGATCGAGCCGGAGCAGCGCGGCTTCGCCTACGAGGGCGCCACGATGGCGCTGACGGTGCGGGACGCGATGGCGGGCGGACGCGGCCACCGGGCGCGGGACCTGCTGCGCGGACCGGCCGTGCCGCACACGTTCCTCACGTACATCGGCATAGGTTTCGCCATGGCCCGGCTGCCGCGCCCGCTGTGGCGCAACGTGCTGCCCGACCTGACCGGGACCCCGTACTACCCGACGATGAGCTGGCTGGCCGTCGACGGCTACGGCTTCGACCGGGCCTACTTCGAGACCGACCGCTGGGTGACCCGTCAGGAGCGGCTGCCCGCCTACCCGTGGCGGGGGCGGGCCGACTACTTCCCGCGCGCCGCCGACCAGGGCATCGGCCGGGCGCTGTGGTTCATCCACGGCGGTGAGGTGACGGCCGTCGCCGCGGCGGTCGAGCGCTTCGCCCGGGACCGCCGCGCGGACCTGTGGAGCGGCGTCGCGCTCGCCGCCACCTTCGCCGGCGGCAGCGACGCGGAGGGCCTGCGAACGCTGCGCCGGGCCGCCGCCGGATACCACGGCGACGTCGCGCAGGGCGCCGTCTTCGCGGCGAAGGCTCGCGCCTTCGCCGGGTTCGTCCCGGCGCACACCGAGATGGCGACGGCAGTCTTCACAGGCTTCGACGTGGAGACCGCCGCCAAGCTCGCCGACGACGTCGCGGCGAACGGCTTCGGACCGTCCGAGGTGGACGGTCAGCCCGACTACGAGGCCTGGCGCGCGCGAGTCCGGGCCCGGTTCTCACAGGGAGATGTGCATGAGTGCGTTGGGTAGGCTCCGCCGCCGCTTGCTGACCCCGGACGTGTCCGAGACCCGTGTCGACGTGCGGGGCTTCCACACCAGTTCGACCGAGACCACCGAACGCCTAGAGACCGTCGGCCGCTCGTTCCTGGCCGGATACGGCGCCGCCGCACAGGCGGGCCGCCCTCGCGACGCCGAGACCGAGCTGGAGCGGGTGCCAGCCGAGTTTCGCGGGTTCTCCTACGAGGGCGCGGCGATGGCGCTCGCGGTGCGCGACGCTCTGCCGGTCGGCGGTCGCCGCCACGTCGAGGAGTTCCTGCGGGGCCGCGCCGCCAACCATGTCTACATGGTCTACGTCGGCGTCGGCTGGGCGATGGCCCGTGTGCCGCGGATGCGCTGGTCCGCCCTGCATGCACCGGATCCGCTGCTGCGCTGGCTGGTGCTCGACGGCTACGGCTTCCACCAGGCGTACTTCCGGACCCGCCGGTACGTGCACGAGCAGTACCGCCACCGCGGCTTCCCATGGCCGGTCGGCGACCCGGCCGGCTACGCACCGCACGTGATCGACCAAGGCGTCGGCCGGGCCACCTGGTTCGTCGCCGGCGCCGACCCGGACCTCGTGGACCGGCTTCTCCAGCGCTTCGCCGAGGATCGGCGCGCCGACCTGTTCAGCGGGATCGGGCTCGCCGCCACCTACGCCGGCGGCGCGAGCCGCGCCGGGCTGGAGCGCCTGTGGCACGTGGCCGGGAGGTATCGACCGCAGCTCGCGCAGGGCGCGGCGTTCGCCTGCGCGGCCCGGGTGAGGGCGGCCCTCGTGATGCCGCACAACGAACTGGCGGCCGAGGTCTTCTGCGGCATGCCGGCCGCCGCGGCCGCGAAGGTCACCGACGAGGCACTGCCGGGCCTGCGCGACGGCGCCGAACCCGCGTACGCCGTGTGGCGCCGCCGCATCAGCGACGCCTTCCGCGGCCATGCGGACAACTGACTTGGACGCATCCGTTTGACGAGAGGTCGGACCGTAGACATGACGAGGATCGCCGTGGTGGGGATGGCATGCCGTTATCCGGATGCCGCCTCACCGAAGGAACTGTGGGAGAACGCGCTTGCCGGGCGGCGCGCGTTCCGGCGCCTGCCGGACGTGCGGATGCGGCTGGACGACTACTGGGACGCGGATCCGAGCACGCCGGACCGCTTCTACGCGCGCAATGCGGCGGTCATCGAGGGTTACGAGTTCGACCGGATCGCCTACAAGGTCGCGGGCAGCACGTACCGCTCGACGGACCTCACCCACTGGCTGGCGCTGGACATGGCCGCGAAGGCCCTGGCCGACGCCGGCTTCCCCATGGGCGAGGGCCTGCCGCGGCAGCGGACCGGTGTCGTGGTGGGCAACACCCTGACCGGCGAGTTCTCGCGCGCCAACCAGCTGCGGCTGCGCTGGCCCTACGTCCGCCGGCTCGTCGCGTCGGCGTTGAAGGCCCAGGACTGGGACGACGACCAGCTCGCCACGTTCCTGACCACCTTCGAGGACACGTTCAAGGCGCCGTTCCCCGCGGTCGACGAGGACACGCTCGCCGGTGGGCTGTCCAACACCATCGCCGGGCGGATCTGCAACCACTTCGACCTCAAGGGCGGCGGCTACACGGTCGACGGCGCCTGCTCCTCGTCGCTGCTGTCGGTTGCCACGGCGTGCAACGCGCTCATCGACGGCGAGCTCGACGTGGCCATCGCCGGCGGCGTCGACCTTTCCATCGATCCGTTCGAGATCATCGGGTTCGCCAAGACCGGCGCCCTGGCCACCGGCGAGATGCGCGTCTACGACCGGGCGTCGAACGGGTTCTGGCCCGGCGAGGGCTGCGGCATGGTCGTGCTGATGCGTGAGGATGAGGCCCGTCGCGGCGGGCACCGCGTCTACGCGACGGTCGCCGGCTGGGGCATCTCCTCCGACGGCAAGGGCGGCATCACCCGCCCGGAGATCGGTGGCTACCGGCTGGCCCTGCAGCGGGCCTACGACCGGGCCGAGTTCAACATCGGCAGCGTCGCGCTGTTCGAGGGCCACGGCACGGGTACGAAGGTCGGCGACACCACCGAGCTGACCGCGCTCGCCCAGGCCCGCGCCGACGACGACCCGTCCGCCCCGCCCGCCGCCATCGGCTCGATCAAGGCGATGATCGGGCACACCAAGGCCGCGGCCGGCGTCGCCGGGCTCATCAAGGCGTCGATGGCGGTGCACCACGAGGTGCTCCCGCCGACGCTCGGCTGCTTCGACGCGCACGAGGTCCTCGCCGAGCCCGGTGCGCCGCTGCGCATGCTGCGCAAGGCCGAGCCGTGGCCGGCCGAGGGGCCGATCCGGGCCGGGATCACCGCGATGGGCTTCGGCGGCATCAACACGCACATCGTGCTGGAGAACCCCGAGCCGCGCCGCCGGGTACGCTTCGACACCCGGTTGCGGGCGCTGAGCTCATCGCTGCAGGACGTCGAGCTGCTCGCCGTCGACGCGGACTCCGCGCCGGAACTGCGCGAGCGGCTGGAGCGCCTGGCGACGTTCGTGGCCACGGTCGCCTACGCGGAGCTTGGCGACTTGGCCGCCACACTGCACCGGGAGCTGGCGGACCGGCCGTGGCGGGCCGCCGTGATCGCCTCCTCGCCGGAGCACGCCGAACGGCAGGCGCGTGCCGTCATGGCCGCCATCGACGAGGGTCGCTCAGGCTGGTTCGGTCCCGACGGCCGAGCGTTCCTCGGCTTGCGCCGGGGCCCGGCCCGCGTCGGCTTCCTGTTCCCCGGCCAGGGCTCCGGGCGCGGCGTCACCGGGGGTGCGCTGCGGCGCCGCTTCGCCGAGGCCGAGGAGGTGTACGCCAAGGCAGCCCTGCCCACCGGCGCCGATGCGGTCGCCACCGAGGTCGCCCAGCCGCGGATCGTGACCGGCGCCATCGCCGGCATGCGCACCCTCTCCGCGCTGGGCATCGAGGCGGCCGTCGCCGTCGGGCACAGCCTTGGCGAGCTCGCCGCGCTGCACTGGGCCGGCGCGTTCGACGAGGAGACCCTCCTGCGCACCGCGGCGCTGCGCGGCCAGACGATGGCGCGGCACAGCGCCTCCGGCACGATGGCCGGCATCGCCGCCGGCCCGGATGCGGTCCGGGAGATCCTCGCGGACCTGCCCGTCGTGGTCGCCGGCTACAACGGCCCACAGCAGACAGTGGTCGCCGGCCCCGTCGACGCGATCGACGCGGTCTGCGCCGCCGCGGCCCGCGCCGGGCACACGGCGACCCGTCTGAACGTCTCCCACGCCTTCCACTCGCCGCTGGTCGCCGACGCGGCCGACGCGTTCGCCGCCGTGCTCGACGGCGACCGGTTCGGCCCGGTCCGCCGCCGCGTCGTCTCCACCGTCACCGGCCGCGAGCTCGACGCCGGCACGGACCTCGTCGAGCTGCTGCGCACGCAGATCACCGAGCCGGTGCAGTTCGCGCAGGCGCTGGCCGCCGCGGTAGGCGACGTCGACCTGTTCGTGGAGGTCGGCCCGGGCCGGGTGCTCAGCGGGCTGGCGGCGGAGGCGACCGGGCTCCCGGCGGTCGCGCTGGACACGGACGACGAGTCGCTGGCCGGGCTGCTGCGGGTGGTCGCCGCCGCGTTCGTCGTCGGCGCGGCCGACATCGACCCGGCGCTGTTCCACGGGCGGCTCATCCGCCCGCTGCAGATCGGCGCCGAGTTCCGGTTCTTCGCCAGCCCCTGCGAGTCCGCTCCGATCCTGCCGCTGCCGGCCCGCGCCGCCGCGACACCGGCGGCCTCGGCCCTGCCGGTGGCCCCGGTAGCCCCGGTCACGATCGGGGGTGCCGCCGCGGCGAACGACGGCGAGTCGACCCTGCAGCTGCTGCGCCGGCTCGCCGCGCAGCGGGCCGAGCTGCCGGTGGAGCTGGTCCACGAGGGCAGCCGGCTGCTCGACGATCTGCACCTGAGCTCGATCACGGTCGGCCAGGTGGTCAACCAGGTCGCCCAGGAGATCGGGGTACCGCCGGCGCAGACGCCGGTGAACTTCGCCACCGCTACGGTCCAGGAGCTGGCGACCGCCCTCGACGAGATCGGCCGGACCGGCCGCCCGGCCGACGCCGCGGTGCCGGACCTGGTCGGCGGCGTCGGCGACTGGGTCCGGGCCTGGTCGGTCGACCTCGACGAACTGCCGGTCCCGGCCCGGCCGGCACCGGGGGCCTCCGGGCGCTGGCACGCTTTCGCCGATGGGGGACACCCGCTGGCCGAGCCGCTGCGCCGCGCACTGGAGCGGGCCGGCGTCGGCTCCGGGGTGCTGGTCTGCCTGCCCGACGAGTGCCCTGAGGAGAAGCTGGAGCTGGCGCTGGCCGGCGCCCGGGCGGCGCTGGCCGGCGAGGGCATCGACCGGTTCGTGCTCGTCCAGCGCGGCCGCGGCGCCGCCGGCCTGGCCAAGACGCTGCACCTGGAGGCACCGCACCTGCGCACCACGGTCGTCGACGTGCCGGGGGTACCGGAGGCGGTCGACTGGGTCGTCACGGAGGTCGCCGCGACGACGGCGATGTCGGAGGTGCGCTACGACGCCGAGGGCGTGCGGCGGGTGCCGACACTGCGCGTGCTGCCGGTCGAACCGGCCCGGCCGCAGGAGCCGCTCTCGGCCGGCGACGTGATCCTGGTGACCGGCGGCGGCAAGGGCATCACCACCGAGTGCGCGCTGAGCCTCGCCGTGCGCAGCGGCGCCCGCCTGGCCCTGATCGGCCGCTCCGACCCCGAGCAGGACCGGGAGCTTGCCGGCAACCTGGGCCGCATCGCCGACGCCGGTGTCGTCGCGCGGTACGCGCGGGCCGACGTCACCGACCCGCAGCGGGTGCGCGCCGCGATCGAGGAGCTCACCGGCGAACTGGGACCGGTCACCGTGATCCTGCACGGCGCCGGCCGCAACGAGCCGGCCGCCGTCACCAGCGTGAGCATGGCCACCGTCCGGGAGACCATGGCGCCGAAGATCGACGGCCTGCGCCACGTCATCGACGCGGTCGAGCCCGCCCAGCTGCGGCTGCTCGTCACGCTCGGCAGCATCATCGGCCGGGCCGGGCTGCGCGGCGAGGCGCACTACGCCACGGCCAACGAGTGGCTCGTCGACCTCACCGAGGAACTGGGGCGCAAGCACCCCAACTGCCGCACGCTGTGCATGGAGTGGTCGGTCTGGGCCGGGGTCGGTATGGGCGAGCGCCTGTCGGTGGTCTCGGCACTGTCCCGCGACGGCATCACGCCGATCACGCCGGACCAGGGCGTGCGGATGCTATGGCGGCTGCTGTCGGACCCGGACGCGCCCCCGGTCGTGGTGATCAGCGGCCGGACCGAGGGGATCCACACGGTGCGCTACGACCAGCCGCCGCTGCCGCTGCTGCGCTTCGTCGAGCGGCCGCTGGTGCGCTACCACGGCGTCGAGCTGGTCGCCGAGATCGAGCTCAACGCCGGCACCGACCCCTACCTCGCCGACCACGAGCTCGACGGCAACCTGCTGTTCCCGGCGGTGTTCGGGATGGAGGCGATGGCCCAGGTGGCCGGCGCGGCGACCGCCCGCACCACGGCACCGGTGATCGAGCAGGCGGAGTTCCTGCGCCCGATCGTGGTGCCGGTCGACGGCAGCACCACCGTGCGCGTCGCCGCGCTCGTCCGCGACGACGAGACGGTCGACGTGGTCATCCACAGCGCCGAGACCAGCTTCGCCGCCGAGCACTTCCGGGCGCGGCTGCGCTACGCCGGCCACGCCGAGCACGGCGCGGATGATCCGGCGCAGGCCCCGCCGTCGGTACCGCCGGTGCCGCTGGACCCGGCCGCCGACCTCTACGGCGGTACCCTGTTCCAGGGCGCGCGCTTCCAGCGCCTGCGGGGCTACCACCGCGCCGCCGCCCGCGACGTGGACGCCGACGTCGAGGCGCTCGGCACGGCCGGCTGGTTCGCGCCGTATCTGCCGGGCGGGCTGCTGCTGGGCGATCCCGGTGTTCGTGACGCGCTCATGCACGGCAACCAGGTCTGCGTGCCGGACGGGACGCTGCTGCCGGCCGGGATTGAGCGGGTCGAGCCGGCCGGCGACCGCCTCGTCGGCACCGGGATGTTCCGCTACTGCGCCACCGAGCGCAGCCGGGACGGCGACGAGTACGTCTACGACATCGTGCTGCGAACGCCCGCCGGGGAGATCGTCGAACGGTGGCTCGGGCTACGGCTGCGGGCCGTGCGGCGCACCGACGGCGCCGGCCCGTGGGTCGCCCCGCTGCTCGGCCCCTACCTCGAACGGTCCGTCGACGAACTGCTCGGCGTCCGGGTGGCGATCGCCGTTGAGCCCGACGAGCCTGACGCCGGCGCTGCCACGGACCACGTCGCGGCGCGGCGGGCCCGCACGGCGCTGGCCGCGACGAGGGCCCTGGGCCACCCGGCCACGATCCAGTACCGCCCCGACGGCCGCCCGGAGCTCGACGGCGACCGCACACTGTCCGCCTCGCACGGCGCCGGGCTCACGCTGGCAGCGGTGGCGCCCGGGGTGCTGGGCTGCGACGTGCAGGTCGTGACCGGTCGCCCGGCGCAGCAGTGGGCGCAGATGCTCGGCTCGCATCACAGCCTGGCCGACCTGGTCGCCACGGTGGCCGGCGAGCCGGCGGACACGGCCGCGGCCCGGGTCTGGGCCGCGATCGAGTGCCTGCAGAAGGCCGGCCGCCCGACCTCGGCGCCGCTGGTGCTGCGACCGCAGCAGCGCATCGGCTGGACCGTCTTCTCCTCCGGGTCGCTTCGGGTCGCCGTGTTCGCCACGACCGTGCGCGGCGTCGCCGAGCCGGTCGTCTTCGCTGTCCTCACGGAAGGAGGGCGTTGAGCATGACGCCGTACTTCGAATACCGGCACACGGTCGGGTTCGAGGAGACCAACCTCGTCGGCAACGTCTACTACGTCAACTACCTGCGCTGGCAGGGCCGCTGCCGGGAGCTGTTCCTCAAGGAACGGGCGCCGCAGCTGCTGGCCGACCTGCAGGACGACCTCAAGTTGTTCACGCTCCGGGTCGGGTGCGAGTTCTTCGCCGAGATCACCGCCTTCGACGAACTGTCGATCCGGATGCGGCTCGTCGAGCTCGCACAGACCCAGATCGAGTTCGGCTTCGACTACCTGCGGCTCGACCCCGACGGCGGCGAGCTGCTCGTCGCCCGCGGGGCGCAGCGGGTCGCGTGCATGCGCGGCCCGAACACCAACACCGTGCCGGCGCTGGTGCCCGAGCCGCTGGTCCGGGCGCTCGAGCCGTACCGCCGGGCAATGGCGGCCTGAAGCCGCCGGGCGACAGGAGGCCACTGTGGACATGCAATCCGAATCGGCGCTCGACGTGATCGATACCCAGCAGTTGCGGCGCGCCTTCGGTGTGTTCGCGACCGGGGTGACGGTGGTGACGGTCGGCGGCGCGACACCGCACGGCATGACCGCGAACTCGTTCGCGGCCGTGTCGCTGCAGCCTCCGCTGGTGCTGCTGTGCGTGCAGCGTGATGCCATCATGCACGACGCACTCACGCAGTGCCCCCTGTTCGCCGTCTCGGTGCTCGCGGCCAGCCAGGAGCCGGTCGCCCGGCACTTCGCCGACCGCCGCCGGCCGCTGGGGAGTGAGCAGTTCCAGGTCGTGGACTGGCTGCCCGGTGCGGCCACCGGCGCGCCGCTCATCGCCGGCGCCGCCGCGCACCTGGAGTGCGAGGTGTGGCAAACCTACGACGGCGGCGACCACAGCATCTTCATCGGCCGGCTGCTGAGCCTGCGCCGCTGCGCGGAGGACGTCCTGGTGTTCCTGCACGGCCAGTTCCACACGCTCGCCGCCTAGCGCCTGTTTCATGACTGGGGCGGGAGCGAGGCGGAGTCCAGATTTCGTCTGGTGGTGGCCCGCGGGAGCCAGGCTACCGGTGTTGTAACCGGGCTTGCGCGGGACGCCGCCAGGCGGAATCTGGGCCCGCCGCAGCCCCGCCTCAGTTATGAAGCAGGCGCTAGTTTCCACACTTCGACAAGGAGGGTCCGATGTCCGCGACGCGTGGCAACCGGCCGAGCCGGCGCAGGCCGCCCGGGCCGTCCCGGGCGGCGGCGCTCAACGAGCTGGTGATCATGAGCCGGGACCGGCTGGGCATGCTGACGTCGGCGGCGGCCAAGTACGGCGACGCGGCCTGGCTGCCCGTCGGGCACAAGGCGCTGTACTGCTTCAACCATCCCGACCACGCCAGGCGCGTGCTGGCCGACAACGCCGCGAACTACCGCAAGGGCATCGGGCTCGTGCACGCGCGCCGGGCCCTCGGCGACGGGCTGCTCACCAGCGAGGGCGAGCTGTGGCGCAAGCAACGCAAGGTGATCCAGCCGGCGTTCCAGAGCCGGCGGATCGCCGCGCAGGCGGAGGCGGTGGCGCAGGAGGCGGCCAAGTTCGTCGCGCGGCTGCGCTCCCACGCCGGCGCCGGGCCGGTCAACGTCGTCACCGAGCTGACCCAGTTGACGCTCGGCGTCCTCGGCCGCACCCTGCTCGACACGGATCTGGGCGCCTTCGACGATCTCGGCGAGTCGTTCGCCGCGGTGCAGGACCAGGCCATGTTCGAGCTGGCCTCGCTCAGCGCGGTGCCGATGTGGATCCCGCTGCCGCACCAGCTGCGCTTCCGCCGGGCGCGCAAGCACCTCCAGCGGGTCGTCGACCAGCTTGCCGCGGCGAGCCGGGGCGGCACCGGCGGCCGCGACGACGTGCTGTCCCGGCTCGTCGTCTCGGCCGGGCAGGAGCCCGACCCGGGCACCGGACGGATGCGGCTGCGCGACGAGCTGGTGACCCTGCTGCTGGCCGGGCACGAGACGACCGCGAGCACCCTCGGCTGGATGCTGCACCTGCTCGACCGCAACCCGGCGGCCTGGGAGCGGCTGCACGCCGAGGCCGTCGAGGTGCTCGGCGACGGCCTGCCGGCCTACGAGGACCTGCACCGGCTGCGGTTCGCCTCCATGGTGGTGGAGGAGACGATGCGGCTCTACCCTCCGGTGTGGCTGCTGCCGCGGCAGGCGATCGACGCCGACGAGGTGGGCGGCTACCACGTGCCGGCTGGCGCGGACGTGCTCGTCTCGCCCTACGTGCTGCACCGGGACGCGCGGTTCTGGCCGGAGCCGGACCGCTTCGACCCGCAGCGGTTCGACCCGGACCGTCAGACCGGGCGTCCGCGGTACGCCTACATCCCCTTCGGCGCCGGGCCACGGTTCTGTGTCGGCAACCATCTCGGGATGATGGAGGCCGTGTTCGTCACCGCGCTGCTGGCCCGTGACGTCCGGCTCACCACGGTGCCCGGCTACCGCGTCGTGCCGGAGCCGATGCTGTCGCTGCGGATTCGGGGCGGGCTGCCGATGACCGTCCAGGCCGTGCGGTGACTGCCGTGGGACGCGAACGCTCGGGCGGCAACCACACGATCACCTGAAGGGAGTCCGATGACCGCGGAACCCACCGAAACCGACCCCACGACCCTCGATGAGCTGGAGTTCGCCCGGCTGGTCAAGCGCCTGTCCGCCGACGAGCTGCGGCGGCTGGTCGCCGGCCCGGCCCGGACCGGCGTCCTCGACATGATCTTCGAGCGGATGCCCGGTGTGTTCCGGTCCGCTCGCGCCGGCGCGATGCGGGCCGTCATCCACTGGCGCATCGGCGGCCGGCCCGACGGCGGCGAGGACGTCTACGAGCTCGTCGTCGCCGACGCCGTGGTGCGGGTGTCGCCGCGGCCGCAGCACGAACCCGACCTGGCGCTGAGCACCGGCATCGTGGAATTCCTCCAGATCGTCACCGGCAACGCCCACCCGGTCGCGATGGTCATGCGGGGCAAGCTGAGGACCTCGGGCGACCGGCTGCTCACCATGAAGTTCCCCACGCTCTTCGCAGTGCCCAAGCCATGACCCGTACGGAAGGGCTCCACCGCGCGGTGGAGCCCTTCCGTACGGCTGGATGTGCTTGGCTCAGGCGCCGGTCGCGGCGTCCGCGGTATGCCGCAGCATGGCCTGGATCACCTCGTCCCAGCGCTCCGGCGGGGCCATCTCGTGGCCGACCCCGTCGAGCAGCAGCAGCCGCGAGCCGGGAATCTCCCGGGCCAGCGCCGCACCGTGCCCGGGCGGGAAGAGCGGATCCCGCATGCCGTGGATGACCAGCGCCGGCGCCGCGATGTGCCGCAGCCGGGCGCGGTAGTCCTCGCCGGGGTCAATCATCCAATGGTTGTGGCCGGGCGCGGCGTCGGGTCCGCTGAACAGCTCTGCCAGCTCCGGTGACATCGCCGGCAGATCGGGATAGGGCGGCGCGCACGGGCGCAGGGCTGGGCTGGTGGAGATGAGGGTGAGCGTCTCGACGAGGTGGTCGTAGTCCAGCGCGAGGCGCTGGGCGATCGCCCCGCCCATCGACATGCCGGCGATGTGCGCCCGGGGCACCGCGATCGCTTCGAGCAGCGCGGCCGCGTCGGCGACCATCTCGTCGAAGCCGTACTGCGGGTTGCCCAGCTCGTACTTGGTGGAGTCACCGGTGTCGCGGTGGTCGTAGCGGATGACGAACCGGCCACCGTCGGCGAGGCGCTGGCATAGTGCCCGGTCGATCCACTCCATGTCGGCCGTGGCCCCGCCGATCAGCAGGATCGCGGGGTCGCGTGCCTCGCCGAAGGTCTCCACACACAGCCACACGCCGTTTGCCCGCACGCTCCAGCTCCCTTCGCTCATGGTCGCGACCTCCCCTGCTGTTTGTCGAAGCTGAGCCGGTGATTTCGACATGAGCGCGGGTGCGGTCAGAGCCGGACGAGACCGCCGTCGGCCATGATGGTCTGACCCGTGATGAAGCGCGCCTCCTCGCCGGCCAGGAAGGCCACCAGGCCGACGACGTCCTCCGGCTCGCCCTGCCGCCGGATCGCCTGCAGCGAGGCGACGAACTGCTGCGCGTCGGCGTTGACGCCGCTCTCGGACAGCCCGGGCGTGCGGGTGAGGGTGGGCCCGACCGCGTTGACCGTGATGCCGTAGCGGGCGACGTCGCTGGCCAGGGCCCGGGTGAACCCGACGACCCCCATCTTGCTCGCCATGTAGTGCGTCATCCCGCCCATGGCCAGGCCGATGGTGTTCGACGTGAGGTTGACGATCCGGCCCCAGCCGGCCCGGCGCATGTGGTCGACGACGGCCTTGGTCATCAGGAACTGCGAGTCGAGGTTGACCGCCAGCACTCGCCGCCAGGCCGCGAAGTCGAGGTCGAAGATGTTCTTCGCCGGGTAGATGCCGGCGTTGTTGACCAGGATGTCGCAGCCCCCGACGCGATCGGCGATCTCGCGGCCGACGCGGGCGACGTTGCCGGCGTCGGAGACGTCGGCGACCAGCCCGAGCGCCTTGCCGCCGAGCTCCTGGGCGGCCTCGACCGTCTCCCGGGGCTCGACCAGGTCGACGGCGACCACCGAAGCCCCGCGCGCGGCCAGCCCCAGGCAGATCGCCTGCCCGATGCCGCGTCCCGCGCCGGTGACCACGGCGACCCGCCCCTCCAGTGTGGTCATCGCACACCGTCCCCTCTAGTCGTCGGCCAGCGACAGCGCGCCGGACGGGCACAGATCGGCCGCCGCGGCGAGCAGCTGCGTGGCCTGCGGATCCCGGCGGTCGACGAGCAGCAGGACCCTCCCGTCGTCCGGGCTCTGGTCGAACAGTTCCGGCGCGGACAGCGCGCACATCCCGGAGCCGACGCACAGCTCCCGGTCGATCTCCAGTCGCATCGGGTCTCCTCGCCGATCACCAGGTGACCGGTACCCGGTCGACGCCGTAGATGTTGGAGTCGTTCTTGAACGGCAGGCCGGCGACGTCGCCGACGAGCCGTAGCGTCGGCACGCGGGTGAACAGCGTGCGGAAGACGATCTGGAGTTCCTCGCGGGCGAGGTTCTGGCCGATGCACTGGTGGATTCCGTAGCCGAAGGCCACGTGGTGGCGCGCGTTGCGCCCGATGTCGACGGTCGCCGCGTCGGCGAACGCCGCGTCGTCCCAGTTCGCCGAGGCGAACGAGATCAGGATCCCGTCTCCGGCGCGGATGCGCACCCCGCCGATCTCGATGTCGTCGGTGGCGATCCGGGGCAGGGCGTCGACGACGCTGAAGTATCGCAGCAGCTCCTCGACGGCGGGGCCGGCCGCCGCCGGGTCGGCCACGATCGCCGCCCGCTCCCGCTCGTTCGACAGGAGCCACGCCGAGCCGAGCGCGATCATGCTGGCGGTGGTCTCGAATCCGGCCACCAGGAGCAGCATCGTCAGGCCCACCAGCATCTCGTGGTCGAACAGCGGCGTCTGCCGGTTGCGCCGGATCAGCCGGCCGAGCACGTCGTCGGTCGGGTTCGCCTCCTTGGCGCTGATCAGCCGGTCCACGTAAGCGTGCAGCTCCGCGCTGGTCTCCTGCCGCTCCTGGGCCGGGACCGACTGCCGCAGCTGTGCGTTCGCGGCGCGCTCGATCAGCTCGCGGTCCTCGTAGGGCATGCCGAGCAGCTTGGTGACGGTCGCGGACGGCACCGGCACGGCCAGCGCGTCGACCAGATCGGCCGGCTGCGGCCCGGCCAGCATCGCGTCGATCGCCCGGTCCACCGTCTGCTGGATGTGCGGGCGCAGCTCCTGGGCCCGCCGCAGGGTGAACTCGGTGATCAGCATCCGCCGCTGCGGGCCGTGCTCCGCGCGGTCCAGCCCGATCAGCGATCTGCCGACCTCGGCGATGTTGCGCCGGGTCTGCGGGGTGACCGATTCGGTGAGTGGCAGATTGGGGTGGGTGCGGTCCGAGCTGACCCGCGGATCGGTGAGCAAGGCCCGCACGTCCGCGTAGCGGGTGACCAGCCAGGCCACCTGCCCGTCGGGCACCCGCACGGGCACGATCGGCCGCTCGGCGCGCAGCGTCTCGTACCGCGCCGGCGGATGGAACGGGCAGTCGCGCTGCATGGGGAAGCCGAACGGCTCGTGCTCGGGTCCCGCCAGCGCGACCGGCGTCATGTCCTGCGTCATCGTGATCCTCTCCCGCGGCTATCCCGCGTGCTGACCCAGGTGCGAGAGCAGTTCCTCGGCGAGCCGCTCACTGGCTTGTTCGGGTACCCAGTGCGAGATGCCGGTGAGCGCCTCGAAGCGGTACGGCCCGGTCACCCACGACTCGGTGCCCAGCGCGGCCGCCGCGCCGACGCCGACGTCCTGGTCGCCCCAGACGTACAGGGTGGGCACCGAGATCGGCCCGGCCTCGACCTCGTCCGGGCGGGTGGCGCGATACCAGTTGAGCGCCGCGGTGAACGCGCCGGGCTCGGACATCCGCGCCACGTACTCGTCGACGCTCGCCTCCGGCACTGCCTGCGCGAGCATGCGCCGCAGGCCTGCGCCGCCGTCGGCGAGCATCAGCTGCTCCGCGGCGCCCGGCTGCCGGAACATCTCGAGGTACGCCGAGCGGCGCCGCTGGTCCTCGTCGTGGCGCAGCGCCTCCGCGAACGGCGCGGGATGCGGTATGGAGACCGCGGTCAGGGTGCGCAGCCGGTCGGCGTGCAGGTCGGCCAGGACCCAGGCGATCGCCGCGCCCCAGTCGTGGCCGACGACGTCGAACCGCACCCAGCCCAGCGCGTCGGCGATCCGCAGCGCGTCGGCGACCAGTTCGTCCATCGCGTAGCCGGCGACATCGGCGGGGCGCACGCCGGGGGTGTAGCCGCGCTGGTTGGGTGCCACGGCCCGGTATCCGGCCGCGCCGAGCGCGTCCAGTTGCCGCTCCCACTCGATCGCGCCCTGCGGGAATCCGTGCAGCAGCAGCACCCCCCGGCCGCCCCGGGGGCCCGCGGCGAGCCCGTCGAACGTGCCGGCCGGTGTCGGGATGTCGATGTGCTCGATCACGCCCGCACCGCCGGGGTGTCACGCAGGTCCCGCGCCTCGCGGGTCAGCCTCTCCAGCACCGGGACCACGTCGTTGGGCGCCGGCACGGCGACCGACTCCAGGCGCAGGCGCCGCGCG
Source organism: Dactylosporangium sp. NPDC000555 (assembly GCF_040300025.1). Taxonomy (NCBI): domain Bacteria; kingdom Bacillati; phylum Actinomycetota; class Actinomycetes; order Micromonosporales; family Micromonosporaceae; genus Dactylosporangium; species Dactylosporangium sp. NPDC000555. The sequence continues at coordinate 41,559 of NZ_JBEPDB010000062.1, forward strand.
TTGCCCCGGAACGCGGGGTCCTCGAGCACCCGGCGGACATCTTCGACGAGCGCGTCCACGCTCAGGTGATCCGCGTCGGCGACGAACAGCCCGGCACCCTGGTCCTGCAAGCCGTTGGCGTGCCCGAGCGGCCCCCACCACTGGAACCCCCAGTGCGTGCCGGGAATGATGAGCTGCGGCACGGCGGACTCGACCGCGGTGGCGAAGGTGCCCGCCCCGCCGTGGTGGATGACGGCCGAGCAGCTCGGCAGCAGGGCGGCCAGCGGCACGAAGTCCACCACGCGTACATTGCCGGGGATCTTGTCCACCGATGCGAGCTGCTTGGCGTTGAAGGTGGCAATGACCTCGGCGTCGATCTCGCCCATGGCTCGCAACATATCGGCGGCGGACGCCTCGGCGCCGCGTCCGTCCCGGTGCGACGCTCCGAGCGTGAGACATACCCGATCGCCCTGCTGCGGCTCGGAGAGCCAGTCCGGCAGCGGCGCCGGCGGGTTGAACGGGATCATCCGTACCGGCACGAAGAGCGGCCCGGCGGGGCGCCACTGCCACGGCGGCATCGGCTCGATCGTCCAGTCGCCGACCGCGACGTCCTCGCCGAACTCGCTGCCCTGGGCCAGGAGGATCGGTTCCAGCCAGTCGCGCAGGGCATCCTCGCCGTCCCGTACGGCGGCGCGGAGCTGGGTGATGCCGTCGGGGCCCATCATCATCCGGGCCTGTGCGACCCCGCACACCTTGGCGGCGACCGGCGCGGCGTAGACCATCTGGTCCCAGATGACCAGGTCGGCGCGCCAGTCCCGGATCAGGCCGATGAGGCCGGCGATCAGCGACGGCGTCGAGAACAGGCCGAATCCCCAGGTCGCGCGGGCGAGCCGGTCCGCCGGGTCGTCGCGCGCGAAGTCCTCCTGGCGCGGCATCTCCTGCCGCTGTCCAGACGGCATCGCGGGCGGCGGCGCGGGGACGTGGCCGGGGTAGAAACCGGGGTTCGGGTTCATCACCTCGCCCACGATCGCCGGGGTGAAGCCCACCGCCATCACGGCGTCGGCGAGGTCCGGCTTGCTCGCGACGAGGACGTCGTGGCCGGCCGTGCGCAACGCCCACGCCAGCGGCAGCATGATGTGCAGGTGCGCCTTGTTGGCATGCGGGACGAACAGGACTCTCATCCGCTCTCCTCCGGGTGACCTCGCGGGACGGCAGGACGTGGTCGTCGTGCCCATCTTTGTGGCCGGCCGCGGCGGTCACATCTTCCACGTTGCCGTACTCCGGCGCGGACGGGCCGGCGGATCCGCACTTTCAAGGATGCGGGGCGTCCCCGCCCGGGGCGACTCTCAAGACCGACAGCGGCCGGATCGACGAGAGAGGCGTCACCATGCCCAAGATCAGCGATAACGAGGACGGCACCCAGACGCTCAGCATCAACTCCGCGGAGCTGCGCGTGGTCAAGCGGCTGCTCGACGAGCACGTGCCCGAGTTCAAGAGGGTGGTCCAGTTCTTCGACGAGCCGCAGGTCCGGGCGACGATCGGGTTCTTCAAGTCCGCTATCAGCTGACACACGGCAAGGGGTGCGGCGATGGAAAGGACGACGATCGTGAGTACCGCCGGCGGCGAGATGGTGGCGGCCGGAGGCCGCGCGACGAACAGAACGGCGGCGATCGACGGCATCCGCGGCCTGGCCGCCGCCGGCCTGATGACCGTCCACGTTGGAATGTTCTCCGGACTGCTGGGCACGAAGGCGCTGGATCCGCCCCGGCCACCCAGCAACTTCCTCGGCGGGTTCTTCGTCAGTGGGCTGCCGTCGTTCATCGGCGTCTTCTTCGTGCTGCCGGCGATGTTCCTCTACCTGCCGCTGGCCAAGGCCATCATCAGCGGCACCCGCCGGCCACCGCAGGGCGCCGGCTTCGTGCGCCGCCTGATGCGGCTGCTGCCGGCCTACTACGCGATGTGCCTGGTGGCGATGCTCGCGCTCAACCGGGGCGCGATCGACGGCGTCTGGTTCTTCCTGCGGCCGTTCCTGCTGCTGCAGGTGTACCTGCCGAGCCCGTTCACCCCCAAGCTCATGAACGGCATGGAGATCACCTGGACCGTGCCCAGCATGGTGCAGTGGTACCTGGCCCTGCCGCTGATCGCCTGGGCGGTGCACCGGTTCGCGGCCCGCGGCGCGACCCCCCTCCAGCGGGCCCGGCGCCTGATGCTGCCGGTGCCGGTCCTCATCGGGATCGGCCTCGCGTGGCTGTTCTTCGTCAAGGCCAACGGCTGGGACAACCGGATTGTCTTCTGGTGGCCGCAGGGCTTCGCACCCACCATCGGTATCGGCATGGGACTGGCCGTCATGCTGGCGCTCTCCTCGGTGTCGCCGGGCGACACGCCGAAGGTGTTCCGCGTCGCGGTGGCGCGGCCGTACCTGTTCTGGCTCGGCGCCGTCGTGGTGTACCTGGTCAACTGCGCCCGGCCGTTCAGCGTCATCGGTATGGATGCCATCTACTCGGTGAGCGGCCTGCTGGTGACCTACCTGATGGTGGCGATGTTCGGTTTCCTGGCGACCGTGCCACTGATCGCCCCCGGCGCGCGGCCGACGCTGGTGAACGCCGTCCTCGGCCTGCGGCCGCTGGCGTTCGTCGGGCGGGTCTCCTACGGCATCTACCTGTGGCACTTCGCGGTGATGCACTTCTACCTGCAACCGGGCAGCATCATCAGCGGCGACACCAGGCCGATCCGGGAGATGTACGGCAAGGTCGGCTTCTGGGAGCTTGAACTGGTCACCTTCGCCGGCTCCCTGCTGTTGGCGACGCTCAGCTTCTACCTGCTGGAGCAGCCGATCGCCGCCTGGGCCGACCGGCGGCTGCGCCGGGCCGGCGGCAGGGCGGCATCGGGCGGCAAGCCGCGGATCGCGGGCCGGCCCGCGGCCGTTCCGGAGGCGACGGTACCGCCGGACCACGCCGCCGCGGCGGAGGCCGTGGCCGACCGCGACGCGATCCGCGCCAACCTGGTCGACCTGGAACGCAGCTTCGGCCGGCAGTTGCTCGCCGGCTCCGAGCTGACCGGCGGCACCCGGCAGCGCTGGGACGCCGCCACGGCGGACCTGACCACGCTGTGGGACCTGTTCACCGCGTACTCGCTCGCCGTGGACGCGGCGGTGCAGGCGCTCGGCGGCGGCCACCGTTCCCCGGCGGCGGACCTGGAGCGTGCGGAAAGCCTGCTGACCGGCGCGTCGGTGGTGCTGAGCGGCGCCCCGCCGCCGCTGGCCGAGCGGCACATCACCGACCGGCGCGAGATCCGGCTCACTCCGGCCGAGGCGGTTACCCGGATGCAGGAGCTGTTCGCGCGTACGGCCGAGGTGGTGAGCGCCGCCGAGACGGTCTGGAACGAGGCCGGCGAGCGGCTGAAGCGGATCGGTGCGCAGCTGGACGAGCTGCCACCTTCTGCCGACGCCGCGGCCGCCGCGGAGCAGTGGCAGCGGCTGCAGGAGCTCCTGCTCGCCGATCCGCTTGCCCTGTGGCGCGGCGGGCGCGTGGACACCGCGGCGATCGACGCATTGCGCGAACAGGTCGCGGCGCTCGCTCAGCCGGCGCCGCCGGCGGCCAGGCGCTAGCGCGCACCCGCCCCAGCCTCGGCATCCGGTGCCGCCCGCACACCCGTGCGGGCGGCACCGTTTGTGTGTGTGCCGCGCGTGGCGGAGGGCCCGTGATCGCCGACCCGGAAACTGGCCCGCCCGCGAAAACGCGGGCCGTACCGCGGTTGCGGTACGGCCCGCGCGGGGCGATCGGCAACTTGGTCAGGAGACCGGCGCCTCCTCGGTCGTGGGCCGCAGGCCGTCGAGCATGTGCGCGGCGAGGGCGACCACCGTCGGCCGGCTCCACAGGATGTTCGGCGGGATCTCCAGCCCGTACCGGCGCTGGAGCCGCACCCGAAGCGCGACCGTCATCACCGAGTCGATGCCGAGCTCCACCAGGGGACGCCGGACATCGACGTCGGCGGCGCCGAGGTTGAGTTCGGCGGCGACCTGCTCGCGGACGTCGGTCACCATCAGGTCGCGCTGCTGCTCGGCCGCGGTGCCGTCCCAGTCGATCGAGAAGCCCTGGGCGTCGCCGTCCGTGCCGCCCGCGTCCGTCGCCGTAAGCTCACGGAACATCGGCATCCGCGGCACGTTCGGCGGCGTGGGCAGCACCCGCAGCACCGCGTGGTACGGCCCGTGGAACCGGTCGGCGAACGCCCACGCCCGCAGCGCCTCGTTGGTCGAGACGGCGTCCAGACCCCGAGCGTTGGCCTCCATCATCGTCGTGCTGATCGTCTCCGACATGCCGACGCCGTGCCATGACGTCCAGCCGTAGCTGGTCGTCTCCGTGTGCCCGGTGGTGAACCGATGCATCGCGAGGGCGTCGAGGAACGAGTTGCCCGCGGCGTAGCTGGTCTGGCCGGTGAGCCGGGCGAACTGGCCGCACGAGGAGAAGAGGACGAGGAAGTCCAGCGACCCCGGAGGGAACATCCGGTGCAGCACCATCGCGCCGTTGACCTTCGACGCGAGCACGTCCTGCAGCCCTCGTAGGTCCACCTTGTCGAGCATGGCGTCGCGGACCACGCCGGCGGCGTGAATGATGCCCCGCACGGGCGGCAGCCCATGCGTGGCGGGATCGAGCGCCGTGGCGATCGCGTCGGCGTCGGTGATGTCCAGCGCCACCGCGCGGACCGTCACGCCGAGCGCCTCGAGCTCGAGAATGCCCTCGATCTGGCGGCGCGTGCGCAGGTCGCGGACCCCGGGCCATTCCGTGCGGGGCGGCAGCCCGCGCCGGCTGGCCAGCAGGATGCGGCGGGCCCCCTTGTCGGCCAGCCACCGGGCGACCAACAGGCCCAGCGCGCCCAGGCCACCCGTGATCAGATAGGTGTCGGTCGGCCGGCACTGCAGCGTCTTGCCGTCCGATGGGCGCTCGATCCGGGCCAGCCGGGCCACCGCGAACCCGTCGCCGTCGACGGAGATGACGTCCTCCTCGCCGGCGGCCCGGCGCAGCACGGTCAGCACCCGCTCACCCAGCCCGGGCCGCGGCCCGGCGACGTCGATGACGCCGCCCCACAGCTCCGGGTGCTCGCCAGCGATGATCCGCGACACCCCCCACATCGGGGCGTGGGCGAGCGCCGACTCGTCGGCCGCGGCCCGGGCACCGTGGGTCAGCGTCCACAGCCGTGGCGACGGGCCCGCGGTCTCGCCCGCGGCGGCCCGGGTCTCCTGGGACTTGATGAGGAGTTGGGCGGTCTGGACCAGCGTCCACGCGCAGCGCTCCGCCGCCTGCTCGACCGGCTCACCGGCGACCGATCGGGCCGGTGCGACGAACACCGTGTCCGCGGTTTCGAGCAGCCCGGGTTCGAGGTCTTCGGGGGTGCCGATCAACTGGCACGCGACGCCCGCCCGGGTGAACTGCCCGGCCAGGTCGTCGGCGAGTTCGCCGGCGCCGACGACGAGCACCCGCCGCATGGTGGTCTCGGCACCGGTACCCGCGGTGAGGTCCAGCGGCCGCCACACGATCTCGTGCACCAGGTCGCGCGGGGCGGCCACGGCGCCGTACTCGTCAGAGATCGGCGAGAAGCGCAGTCCGCGCACCTCGCCGACGACCCGGCCGCGTTCGTCGGCGATCAGCACGTCGACGGTGTCCTCGGGCGAATGGTCGGCGCGCACCGAGTGCACCGTGATCTTCGCCGGCGGCGTGCCGCGGAACACGATCGAGTCGATGTGCGACGACATCCACTGGTGTCGCGCGTACTCCGGGGTGACGAGCACGGCGCTGATGGTCAGCGCGCCGTCGATGACGTGCGCCCAGCTGCCGGCCCGATCCGCGTCCGGCTCGATCGTGAGCAGCGCGAGCTGCTCCCGGTCGTTGCGGCGCAGTTCGTCGACGTCCCACTTGAACGCGTAGCCGCCGACCCCCATCCGCCGGAACATGTCGTCGACCCGGTTCCAGTCCCACTCCTCGGGAGACCGGTCCCGGATCGCGGCGGTGTCCACCGTGACCTCGGGCAGCTCCAGGCTCCAGTCGATGATCGCGGTGGAGTGGGTGATCCACTCGTTCTCCTCGTCGTCGGAGATGCTCCCGTCGTCGCGGGCGACCCGGGTGGACAGCCGCGCTGTGTTCTCGGAGACGACGATCTGCACGACCCGCGGCGGGGTGACCGCGAGCGGGGTGCGCAGCACGATGTCGGACAGGCCGGGCAGCCGCTCGTCGTGGCCGGCCGCCGCGGCGAAGCTGTTGATGATGACGGCCGCCGGGGTGATCTCGACGTCGACCACCTCGTGGTCCTGCGGGTAGGGGCGGGACGACATGTCCAGATAGGTCTGCCAGACCTGGCGCGCCGGCGCGCCGCTCACCGTCATCCGGCCGCCGAGGAGGGTGTGCCGCTCGGGGTCGTGCCCGCCGCCGGGGCCGGCGTCCGCGCTGCGATCCGGGAAGATCCAGTACGGCCGGTGCTGCCAGGCCATCGCGGGCAGGTCGAGCAGCCCGCCGCCGGGGTGCTCGGCCGCCCAGTCGACCGCGACGCCGTGGCAGTGCAGCGCCGCCAAGCCGCGCGCGAGCATCTCGGTCTCGTCGGTGTCGCGGCGCAGGGTACCGGCCGCCAGCCCGTCCGGTACGTCAAGCCGCAGCATCGATTCCCGGATCGAGTGGGTGACCACGGGATGGGAGGACACCTCGAGGAACACCCGGTGCCCGTCCTCGACAGCCGCCGCCACCGCGTCGGCGAACCGGACCGGCTGGCGCAGGTTGGCGACCCAGTAGTCGCTGTCGCGGGCCGCGTCCGAGCGCGGATCGGCCAGCGCGGTGCTGTACAGGATCGATGGCGCGTCGTGCGGCGTCAGCTCACTGGCCGCGGTCGCCACCTCGTCGACGACGGCGTCGACGTGACGGCTGTGGAACGCGATGTCCGTGTCCACTTGCCGCGTCCCGACGCCCTCGGCGCGCCACTGCTCGGCGACCGCGCGCACCGTGTCACGATCGCCGGAGATGACGGTCGAGTCCGGGCTCGCGGCGATCGCGGCGACGACGTCGGTCCGGCCGTCGAGGCGGGCCGCGCACTCGGCGAAGGGGAGCCCGATCATGGCCATGCCGCCCCGGCCCGCCAGGCTGCGCAGCGCCTTGGCGCGGCGGCAGGCGAACCTGGCAGCCTCCTGGACGGCCAGCCGACCGGCGGCCACCGCCGCCGCGATCTCGCCGACGGAGTGGCCGATGACGGCGGCAGGGCGCAGTCCGCGTGCCCGCCAGGCCGCGTCGAGCCCGATCTGCATGGCGAAGGTCAGCGCCTGTACCTCGTAGCTCGCCCACGGCCCGCCGGCCTCCAGGGCCTCGCGCGGTGTCCAGCCCAGCTCCGCCTGGAAGACCTCCGCCAGGGAGTCGACGGCGGCGGCGAACGCCGGCTCGTCGCGCAGCAGCTGGCGGCCCATGCCGGGCCACTGTGCACCGTGGCCGGAGAAGACCCACACGGCGCCGCCGGCCTGGTCGCTCGGCGCCCGCCCGGTCACGATCTGGTGCGCGTGCTCACCTTCGGCCAGCGCACCGAGCCGCAGCGCCAGTTCAGCGGTGGAGCCGGCGACGACAGCCCCACGCACCGTCAGGTGCGAGCGGCGCCGCGCGAGCGTGTGCCCGACCGAGGCGAGCGGCACGTCCGGGTGGTCGCGCAGCCAGTCCGCGGTACCGGCGGCCAGCGCCCGCAGGCCCGCCTCGGACATCGCCGAGATGGGGAACACCACAGGGCCGGCTGGCCGGTGCGGCTCGTCCGCCGGCCGGTCCGCGGCGGGAGCCTGCGCGTGCGGCGGGGCCTCCTGCACGATCACGTGGGCGATCGAGCCGCCGACGCCGTAGCTGGAGACCCCGGCCCGGCGCGGGTGGCCGTTGGCCTGCCAGGGCAACCGGTCGGCGACCAGTCGCAGGCCGGAGTCCGCCCAGGCGAAGTCCGGGTTGGGCGCGGTGTGCAGGCTCGGCGGAATCTCTTCGTGCCGCAGCGCGAGGACGGCCTTGATGACGCCGGCGATGCCGGAGCCGGCCTCGACGTGCCCGATGTTCGGCTTGATCGAGCCGAGCAGGCAGGGGTCGTCCGGCGCGCGGCCGGCGCCGAAGACCCGGGCCAGAGCCTGAACCTCCTCGCGGTCGCCGACCGGGGTGCCGGTGCCGTGCGCCTCGACGTAGTCCACAGTGTGCGGTGCGACGCCGGCCTGCGCGTAGATCCGGCGCAGCATGTGCTCCTGCGCCCCGCCGTTGGGCGCCATCATGCCCTCCGACCGGCCGTCCTGGAACACGCCGCTGCCCCGCACGACCGCGAGGATCGGGTCGCCGTCCCGGCGCGCGTCCGCGAGGCGCTTGAGCACGACGACGCCCGCGCCCTCACCGCGGCCGTAGCCGTCGGCGTCCCGGTCGAACGCCTTGCTGCGCCCATCGGGTGAGGTGGCGCCGGCCGCATCGAGCGCGACGAACAGCGCCGGGGTGGCCATGACGTTGATGCCGCCCACGATCGCCAGCGGCGTCTCGCCGGACCGCAGGCTCTGGCAGGCCACGTGCAGCGCGGTCAGTGAGCCCGCACACGCGGTGTCGACCGCCATGCTCGGCCCGCGCAGGTCCAGGAAGTACGACGTCCGGTTGGCGATGCCGTAGTACGTCGTGCCGTTGACGGCCCACGCGCCGGTGCGCGAGATGTCTTCCAGCAGCCGGCGGCCATAGTCGTTCGAGTTGGCGGCGACGAACACCCCGGTGTCGGTGCCGCGCAGCGAGAACGGCGGGATGCCGGCGTGTACCAGCGCCTCCCACGCCAGCTCCAGGACGATGCGCTGTTGCGGGTCCAGGAAGTCCGCCTCACGCGGCGAGATGCCGAAGAACTCCGCGTCGAACCCCTCGATGTCGGTCAGGAAGGACGCCTGCCGAGTGGTGTTGCGCAGGATCGAGGTGGCCTGCGGGCTGGTCGCCGCGTACGGCTGCCACCGCTTGTCGGGCATTTCGCTGGTACTGCTGCGTCCGGCGGCGAGAAACGCCCACAACTTGTCCAATGAGTCGAGGTCCGGCGCGAACCTACAGCTCATTCCGACGATGGCTATCGCGTCGGCAAACTCCGCGTCGTCGCTCACATCGCGCTCCTCTCCAAGTCACCCGACCCGGCTCGACGGATCATCGACCGGCGTGTTGTCGCGTGGATTGGGCACATCGTGGCTTCGAGGGGATCTGACCGGCATCTCTGGAAATGCGCAGCAGCGGTGAGGCCGGTGCCGGTCGTCGACGCTCGGGACGACAGCCCAGGTCGGCGGCCGCTTCGCCGTTGCGCGCTGTCCCGCATTTCAAGAGAAGCGTGCGCGCAGTCCAGGCTGATACCTCTTGTTCGGGATAGCGCGGCTACCCGGAGGAGGCCCGTCATGTTCACAAGCAACGCCGATCCAAGCCGCCTCGGCATGGTGCCGTGGCCCGACGATGCGGTCGCGCGCTACGTGGCCAAGGGCTACTGGGCGGGACGTTCCCTCGGCGAGCACCTCGCCTCCGCGGACGTGGACCCCGACGAGATCTGCCTCGTCGACGGTGACGTCCGGCTGTCCCGCCGCGACCTGATGTCGCGTGCCGACGGCGCCGCCGTGCGGCTGCGTGAGCTCGGCCTCGCCCCCGACGACCGTGTCGTGGTGCAGCTGCCCAACTGCTGGGAGCTCGTCGTGCTGATGACGGCCTGCCTGCGGCTGGGCGCGATTCCGGTGATGGCGCTGCCCGCGCACCGCCGGCGGGAGATATCCACCGTCGCCCGGCACGCGCAGGCGACCATGCTGGCGGTGCCCGACGTGTCCCGGGACTTTGATCTGCAGGCGATGGCGCACGAGGTGGCCGCCGAGACGCCGACCGTGCGGCACGTCCTCGTGCTCGGCGACACCCGGCCGGGCGGCGTCGACCTGCGGGCGTTGTGCGAACCGGCGCACGACCCGGTCGTGGCGGGCAAGGAACTGGACGCGATCGCGCCGGACGCCCGCGCGATCGCGTTGTTCTTCCTGTCCGGCGGTACGACGGGCATGCCCAAGCTCATTCCCCGCACCCACAACGATTTCGCCTACATGGCCACGCAAGCCGCGCGGATCTGCGGTGTCGGCCCGGGCAGCACCTACCTCGCGGCGCTGCCGTTGGGGCACGGCTTTCCGCTGTCCGGACCCGGTGTCTTCGGGACGTTGATCGCCGGCGGGCGAGTCGTCATCGCCGCCTCGCCGGCGCCGGAGCGGGCCTTGCCCCTGATCGAGTGCGAGCGGGTGACGATCACCTCGCTGGTGCCCGCCGCGATCGGGCGATGGATCGAGTACCACGAGACGAACCCGGGCACCGACCTGAGCTCGCTGCGGCTGCTGCAGTCCGGCGGCGCCCGGCTGCCCGACCAGGTCGCGGTCCGCATCACCCCCGTGCTGCGCTGCACCCTGCAGCAGGTCTACGGCATGTCCGAGGGGTTGCTGTGCCTGACCCGGCCCGACGACCCCGAAGAGGTCATCCGCCACACCCAGGGCCGGCCGGTCTGCCCCGACGACGAGCTGCGGCTGGTGGACGACCAGGGGCGCCCGGTGGGCCCGGACGAGCCCGGCATCCTGCTCACCCGGGGCCCGTACACGCCCCGGGGCTATTACCGGGCCGAGGAGCTCAACAGACGCGCGTTCGTCGATGACGGCTGGTACCGCACCGGGGACATCGTGTGCATTCGCCGGGACGGCAACGTCGTCATCGAGGGCCGGGACAAGGACGTCATCAACCGAGGCGGCGAGAAGATCCCCGCCGAGGAGGTGGAGCACGCCGCCTACCTGTCCGGCGGCGTCCGGCTCGCGGCGGCGGTCGCGATGCCGGACCCGGAGCTGGGCGAGCGGATCTGCCTCTACGCGGTGCCGCACGCCGGGCACACCGTCACCTTGGACGGCGTCCGGGCGGCCATGTCGGCCGCCGGAGTCGCCGGGTTCAAGCTGCCGGAGCGGCTGGTGATCGTCGAGCACCTCCCGTTCACCAACGTCGGCAAGGTCGACAAGAACGCGCTGCGTGCCGACCTCCAGCAACGGCTGGCCAACGCAGTACCTTCCTGACAGCAAGGGCGGAGCGAGCATGCGTTTCCTGTTCTCCACGGCACCGCTGCACGGCCACCTCTATCCCCTGGTGCCGCTCGCGTGGGCTTGCCGTGCCCGGGGGCATGAGGTCCTGGTGGCGACCACCAACCATTTCGTGCCGGCCGCGCAGCAGACCGGCCTGCCGGTGGCTGGCTGTGGACCCGGCTTCGACCTGTGGGAGCTGGCCGATGCCGGCGCCGCGTACGGCGTCGCCGACGCGCCGCGCGACCACGGCGAGGTGCTGGCGCTCATGGCGTCCAGGAACCTCGCCGGCACACTGTCCATCGTGGACCAGTGGCGGCCGGATCTGGTGGTCGCCGAACGGTCGGAGTACGCCGGTCCGGTCGCGGCCGCAGCCCGCGGCATCCCGTACGCCGAGGTGCACTGGGGCGTGTCGGAGCTCGTCGAGTACCGCGCCGCGGCGCGCTCGCGCCTGGCGGATCCGCTGCGCGAGCATGGGCTGACCGGGTTGCCCGAGCCCGCCGCGGTGTTCAACCCGTGGCCGCCGAGCCTGCGCCAGAGCTACGCGATGGACCACCTCGGCCTGCGGCACGTGCCCTACGACGGCGCCTCGCCGGTCCCGGACTGGATGCTGAGCCCCGCCGACCGGCCGCGGATCTGCCTGACCCTCGGCACGATCCTGCCGCACCTGGCCAAGGACAATCTGACCAGCTTCGTGTTGGACCTGCTCGACGAGCTGGCCAGGCTGGGCGTCGAGGTCATCGTCGCCGTCGATGACGAGTTCGCGAAGCGGCTGCCGCGGGTGCCGTCCGCCGTCCGCCACGTCGGGCGGGTGCCGCTGTCCCAGGTACTGCGGACCAGCCAGATCCTGATTCACCACGGCGGGCAGGGCAGCAGCCTCACCGCGCTCGCCTCGGGCTGCGTCCAGGTGGTGATGCCCAAGTTCGACGACATGTTCGCCAACGCCGACGCGGTGGTGGCGTCGGGCGCCGGCCTGAGCGTGCCGTTGGACAAGGCGACACCGGACGACGTCGCCGGGCTGTGCCGGGAGCTGCTGGCCGATCCGGGCTTCGGCGCGGCCGCGCTCCGCGTGTCCCGGGAGATCCAGGCACAGCCGGCCCCGGTCGACGCGGCCCGCGTGCTCGAAGACCTCGCATCGCGATCACGGAGAGGAACCGCAGATGAATGACCGGAAGGCGCAGTTGCTCGAGGAGGTGCGCAAGTACCACGAGGAGGTCTCACCCGTCCGGCTGTTCGTGCCCGGCGAGACGGAGATCTGGCCGTCGGGGGCGTACCTCGACGCCGACGACCGGGTGGCGCTGGTGGAGGCCGCCCTGTCGATGCGGATCGCGGCCGGCCAGAGTGCGGAGAAGTTCGAATCGGCCTTCGGGCGCCGGATGCAGCGGCGCAAGGCCCACCTGACCAACTCCGGGTCCTCGGCGAACCTGCTGGCCGTGACGGCGCTCACCGCGCGCGAACTCGGCGAGCGCCGGCTGCGCCCCGGCGACGAGGTCATCACGGTGGCGGCGGGCTTTCCGACCACGGTGAACCCGATCCTGCAGAACGGCCTGATCCCGGTCTTCGTCGACGTCGAACTGGGCACGTACAACACGACGGCGGAGAAGGTGGCCGCGGCGATCGGGCCCCGCACCCGGGCCATCATCCTGGCGCACACGCTGGGCAACCCGTATGAGGTCGAGGAGATGGCCGCGCTGGCCAAACAGCACGACCTGTTCCTCATCGAGGACAACTGCGACGCCGTCGGCTCGATCTACGACGGCAAACTCACGGGCACGTTCGGCGACCTCGCCACGGTGAGCTTCTATCCCGCGCACCATCTGACGATGGGTGAGGGCGGCTGCGTGCTCACGTCGAACCTGGTCCTCGCGCGCGTCGTGGAGTCGCTGCGGGACTGGGGCCGCGACTGCTGGTGCCTGCCGGGCAACTCGAACACCTGCTACAAGCGGTTCAAGCACCAGCTCGGCACGCTGCCGTACGGATACGACCACAAGTACACGTACTCGCACGTCGGCTACAACCTGAAGGCGACCGACCTGCAGGCGGCCCTCGGCCTGACGCAGATGGCCAAGCTCGACGACTTCGTGGCGATCCGCAAGCGCAACTGGCGACGCCTGCGCGAACAGCTGGACGGCCTGCCGCACCTGCTGCTGCCCGAGCCCACCCCGCGCAGCGACCCGAGCTGGTTCGGTTTCGTCATCACGGTGCTGCCCGGCGCGCCGTTCACCCGGCCGCAGCTGGTGCAGTTCCTCGAGGACCGCAAGATCGGCACTCGGCTGCTGTTCGCCGGCAACCTCACCCGCCACCCGGCGTACCAGGATCAGCCGTACCGCATCGTCGGTGGGCTGACCAACACCGACATCATCACCGAGGGCACGTTCTGGGTCGGCGTCTATCCGGGACTGACCGACGAGATGGTCAGCTACATCGCCACGTCGATCCGCGAGTTCGTCACGCGGCATCGGTGACCGGCACATAGAAACGGCCCCATCGCGATCGCGATGGGGCCGTTGCATGTGTTCGCCGGCTACTGGGCCTTGTTGTCCGCGAGCGCCGGCTCGGCCGGCGGGGCGGGGTCGGCGGCCGGCTGTCCCGCCGATCGGAA
>NZ_JBEPDB010000063.1:0-54367 GCF_040300025.1 Dactylosporangium sp. NPDC000555
TCGAGTACTGGAACGACCACTCGTGGGGGTTGTCGATGTAGCCGTCGAGGGTGGCGTAGGTCGAGGCGATGATCTTGCGCACGGAACTCTCCTGCGGGTATCTGTCCGGTCTGACCGGGGTCGCGGGGCTCGCTTCCGTACAGACTTCGAACAGGACAGGGCGACTTCGACAACCGGCCAACAAATTTTTTTCAAGAGCTCTACACCGCGCTGTACTTCCTGCGTGACCTCGCCGGCGTCCGGCCCGGACAGCGGGTCCTGGTCAACGGAGCGGCCGGCAGCGTCGGCGGCTATGCGGTACAGCTGGCCAAGCACCTCGGCGCACATGTCACCGGCGTTTGCGGCGCACGCAACGTGGAGCTGGTGGCGCCGACCGGGTCGTCGACAACGGCGCCGAGGACTTCACCTCGGGGGGAGGGGCGCTACGACGTGGTGTTCGACGCGGTCGGCAAGAGCTCGTTCCGCAAGACCCGGCGGGTGCTCACCCCGATCGGCCCGGGCCGCGGGTGCGCGCCGGCATGTCGGTGCGCAAGCACGAGGCGCACAGATACGTCGAGACGGGACACAGGCGGGGCAACGTCGTCGTGACGGTGTGAGGGGCCGTGTGAGCACGGCTTGTCGATAGTACGATGAACTGTATATTGGTCGCCATGGCAAGCATGCGGCGACCGAGTTTCCTGATCCTGTCGGCGCTCGCCGTGGTCCCGCTGCACGGGTATGCGGTGATCAAGGAGGTGTCGCGGCTGTCGGACGACACGGTGCGCCTCGCCGCCGGCACCCTGTATGCGGCGCTCGACCGGCTGAGCGACGAGGGTCTGGTCGAGGTCGACCGCGAGGAGACCGTCGACGGCAGGCTCCGTCGGTACTACCGGCTCACCGAGCCGGGCGCCTCCGCACTGGCGGCCGAGGCCGAGCAGATGCGCCGCGACGCCCAGATGGTCGCCCAGCGGCTGCGCAGGGCCGGCCCCGCCAGTGCCCCCAGCCCCGCCTGACCGGCCCGGGCGCCTCCGCACCGGCCGACCCTCGACCCCTCGCGAAGGGACCACCATGCCCGAGGACACCCGCACCGCGCGCCTGGCCCGCAGGTACCGTTGGTTGCTGTTGGCCTACCCCCGGACATATCGCCGCGAACGTAGTCCGGAGATCCTCGCGACGCTGCTCGACGCCGCCGGTCCCAGCCAGTCGCGGCCGGCCGCCCGCGAGGCCGCCCAACTGCTCCGGCACGGCCTCGGCCGACGCGTCGCCGAGTTCGGGCGCCGGGCGTTCGTCGTCGCGGCATTCGCCGCCGTGCTCGGCGGGCTGAGCGGTATCGCGCTCGGCTCCTGGCTGGCCTGGCGGAACGTGGATCTGATGGCGCCCGACGGGACCACGGCGATCAGCCTCGCGCGCACGGCCCTGCCCGGCCCCATCGACGACAAAGGCGACTACTCCGCGCGGGAGAACACCTTCTGGAACCCGTACAGCAACAAGACCCTGCACGGCGGCACCGGCGTACGGGTCGGCAGGACCCGCGTCGACGGCACCATGCCCCCGAACGCCGGCTTCGAGCAGGTCGCCGCCGCCGTCCAGGAGCAGATGCGCGCACAGGGCTGGCACGACGTTCACACCACGATCGAACGGTACGAGCCGAACTCTTCGCCCTGGGCGATGGCCGAGGTGACCGGCACGCGTGACGGGTACTTCGCCGGGGTGCAGGTCACCCCGGAAGACGGCAACCCAGCCACCCTGACTTTCGACCTGATGTGGGCCGAGCCGCCCGGCCACCTGCGCGACACCATCCTCGGCGGCCTGGCCGGTGCCCTGCTCGGCGCCCTGCTCGGGCTGTACAGCTCGAAGCGCATGCGCCGCTACGGCCGGGGTATGCAGCGGGCGTACTCGGGGCTCTGCCTGGCCACGCTGCTGATGCTCACCCCGGCCTGCCTGGGCAACATCCCAACCTCGAGCGGCTCCCTGCTGGCCAACACCAATCGCAACGGCGCCGGCCCCTCGGTGTACTGGGGCGGCTTCGTGATCTACGGGGCCGAGCCGCTCGCCATCCTGTCCCTGGTACCGATCCTGGCCGTCCTCGTCGGCTGCGTCTGGCCACGCCCCGCGACCGCCCGCACCACCACCACGGCCTGAATCAGGCGAGGAACGCGTCGATGTGGGCGAGGGTTTCTTTCGGATGCGTGCGGGTGGTGATGTGACCGGCGCCGGGAATGGTCTCGAAGCGGGAGTTCGGGAAGGCGTCGGCGTATGCCCGGCCGAAGGTGGGTGGGACGACGTGGTCGTCTTCGCCCCAGACCAGCAGGGTGGGTGTCGGCACGTGGTGCAGCCGGCGTAGGAGCTGAGGGTCGGCCATGGCGCTGGTGGTGTAGGCCAGCATGGTGGCGACCTGCCCGGGAGGCGGCCCCTGCCGGGGCGGTTCGTGCCCGGTAGGAGCGTCGGGCCGGTGGGCCGGGGGTTCCAGGCACGGCGACGGTGTGGCCGGCGATCTCGGGGCCGATCGCGTCGAGCAGGACGAGCTGCTGGATGGTGCGGGCGCGGTCGCGTACGGCCATTTCCACGGCGACCCAGCCGCCGAACGAGCTGCCGATGACGATGACGGGGTCGAGCTTTTCGCTTGCGATCAGGTCCAGGTAGGTGATGGCGAGGTTGTCGATGCCGGTGAACCAGTCGGGTCGTGCCGTTCCGGCGAATCCTGGGACGGTGGGCGCGACGACGAGGTGGGTGTCGGCGTAGCGAGCCCTGTTCCCACGCAGCGCCCAGGCCGCGCAGGAAGCCGCCACGAACCTCTCCCTCTCCTTCAACGAGACCGCCCCGCAGAGCCTGCTCGCCCAATTCGCTCAAAGCCAGTGAGGGTTGTGCAGCAGGAGTCGCACGCCGCCGCAGCCGCCGAGTGGCGCCGACTTCCGCGCCGGCGCAGCAGCTTCCACCGGTTCAGCGAACCGTTCACGATCCCCGCGGGCGGTGAGCCGCCGGGATCCTCCTCGACGAGGTCGAGCGTGTAGGAACGTGCAGGAACGGCGGCCGGTCGAACCTGCCGACCGGCCGTCGTTCGTCCCTGGGTCGCCTACACCACGATGCCACCCTTCTTGTACGTGAACTTGGCCCAGTCGGGGTGGCTGCTCCACGTGCCGGTCACCTTGATGAGGTTCGGCAGCTGGACGTTCTTGCTCTTGCCACCGTCCTTCTGATGCTGGACCGTGAAGGTGATGGCCAGCGTGATGGAGCGCAGCGACACCGGGGCGACCGGCACCAGCGGCACGTTCGGCGTCTTCTGGGTCAGCTTGGCCACGCCCTTGTACCGAGCGGACGCGGACCTCTTATTGTTTTGCCCGACGCCCTCCAGGCGGACGTCCATGCCTTGCAGCACCCAGCCGATGTTGTCGCCGTTCGCGTTGGTCGTGGCGCCGCCGACCGCGGAGGCCCACGAGCCGGGGCTGTCGTTGCTGCACGGCCTGACCCGGAACGGGACGGAGGCGATCTTGGTCCGTTGGCTCTCGATGTAGGCGACCAGGAGGACGTCCTTGCAGGTCTGCTTGGCCGAAGCGGCGTGCGCGGCGGCGCCGGCGCCGGTGAGGACGAGCCCGATCACCGCTGCCGCGGCGGCGAGCTGCTTGAGCGGCGTGAACCGCGTCTTACGGGCAGTCGGTTCGCCGGACCGGTTTCGTTTGAACAACACGAATGTCTCCTTCAGGTGAGGGATTGGTACGGACCTGCCGAGGGTGGTTCCTCGGCCGTTACGGGCCGATATTGGTGATGATCACGATCGGGTCGGACGCTGCCGAACCCTTGTTGTCGGTGCTCGACTTGTCGTCCTTCTTGGCACCCGTGCTGGGCTTGTTGTCCTCGTTGGCTGGTGGCCGGATGGCCGAGCCGAGCATGTGGCTGGTGTAGTACGAGGTGAGCTTCGTCGTGGTGACCTTGCCCGCGGTCGACGACGCGGCGATCATTTTGCCTTTGCCGGCGTAGATCCCGGTGTGGTCGATGTCGCCGTCGCCGTCCCAGTCGAAGTACAAAAGGTCGCCGGGCTTGAGGTGCGCGGTGGACACCTTCCAGCCCTTCTGCGCCCCGTACTGGTACTGGCCGGCCGCGGTCATGTCACCCCACTGCACGCCGGCCTTCTTGTAGCTGTAGTAGACGAGGCCGGAGCAGTCGAACGACGTCGGGCCGTTGCCGCCCCAGACGTACGGGTCGTCCTGTTGCTGGCCGGCGATGCAGAGCGCCCGCTCGGCCGTGGTGCCAGTGCACTTTCCCGGCCCGGCGCTGACCGGACCGGCCAGACCGAGTGTCAGCCCGCCGATGACGGCCGCGGCCAGGCCCAGCGCGGCGAGCTGGAGGACGGAGAGCCGGCGGAGCGTTGCCAGTAATCGCATCTCGATGACCCCTTTCCCGGTTCGGGACCGGGACCACTCCCGGCGTGGATCTCAGTTGAGCCGTTCGCGTCGAGGTCAGGAAGGGGTAGCAGCGTACGAGACTGATCCGTTGAGATGGCACACGCGCAACCGAGGCAGCAGCTCGCGCGAGGAGGACGTGACGATGCGGTGGGCGACGCGGCCGAGACAGTCCCGACCCGGCCGTGCCACTGGCCGAGGCGCAGGTCGAGGCGCAGGTCGAGGCACGGGGCGGACCGTTCGAGGCTGTACCGAACACCGATGCCGCGGCGACTGAGCCGGCGACTCCCGCGGCGCCCGAGTCCCGGGATCCCGGCGTCGGGTTCGCCGAGGGGCGGCTCGGCGGCGTGGCCAAGACGCGGCAGCGCACCGGTAGTACACCTTTTCCGCTCCGCCGCTGGGGCAGCGCATCCGCGCACTGCGCGACCCTGACACCCAGGACGGCCGGGCATGGCACAGCCCGGGCGATGGGATGGACCCTCAGCCCACCATGGTGAAGGGGTAGACAGGAACCAACGAAGGAGGACCAGATGGGAGATCTTGTGGCGGCACTGACCGTGATCCGCCATGGGCAGAGCACAGCGAACGTCGCGTTCGCCGCGGCCGAAGCCGCGGGCTTGCTCGAGTCCGGGGTGGCCGGCCGTGATGCCGACGTGGAGCTGTCGGCGTTGGGCCGCGCCCAGGCCGAGACGCTGGGCCGGTGGTTGGCCGGCCTACCGGCGCGGCGCCGGCCCGAACGTGTGCTCTGCTCGCCGTATCTGCGGGCACGGCAGACCTGGCGGATCGCCGCCGAGACCGCTGCCGGGCTCGATGCGAAGCTGCCCGACGAGATCCTCGACGATCGTCTCGGTGATCGCTTGATGGGCCAGTTGGAGCTGCTGACCACGGCAGCGATCGCCGCCCGGTTTCCCGCCGAGGCTGCCCGACGGCGTATGGACGGCGAGTTCGGGTACCGCCCGCCCGGCGGCGAATCCTTCGGCGACATCGCTGCACGGCTCTCGGCGGTGCTGCGGGACATCAACGATCTGCATGCTGGGAGGCGGGTGACTCTCGTCGCCCACGACGCCGTGGTGCTGATGACGCGCTACGTCGTGGAAGAGCTCAGCTTCCAGGAACTGGCCACGATCGTGCGGGCCGGGGCGGTGGCGAACGGGTCGATCACCGAGTTCGACGGCTCCTCCGGCCGGCTACGGCTCGCGAAGTACAACGTGGTCGATCACCTCACGGACCACAAGAATTGATCACCAGCGATACGATTGCGGCTACCTTCAACGTGAGGAGCGTGCGGTGACGAGCCCTACACCTGGGCCGGAGGAAGCCAACTCGGTGCTGGCAAACCTGCAGCCGGTGGCGTACGACCCGGACGACCTCGCACAGGTCGACGCCACCCGGGATCTGCTGCTTCAGGTGCTCGCACTGCACTCGGCGCGTCGGCATGAGCTGGAGCGGGCGCAGCCTGTCGACCAGGCGGCGATCGAGGCGGTGGTCGAGCAGCAGCAAGCCGCGGCCAAGCTGCTCGGCATGCTCGACCCGGCCGACGTCGACCAGGTCGCTCAGGTGCGGGCGCAGTGCATCAGCATCCTGCGGGCCGCAGGACGTCACGGTTGACCACACCGGTCAGCTGTGTCATCGGTGTGCCATTGCTGGTGATCACCATGGCGGGGGGCGCAGGCGGCGGCCTGTCAGACCACGTTCCAGCCGGCCCCGTCCGTTCCCCCCAGGCAGAGCTGGGACAGCCGCCAGACCGCCAACGCCGCCGTCATCGTCGCGACCGGCAAGCGGCTCAACGTTGTGCCACGCGGCTACGTCATCGCCCTGGCGACCGCCGCCCACTGCGACCAGAGCACCGGCAACTGCAACATCGACGGCAGCCCCTCCACCCGCGGGTGTGGATGGCTGGTCGACATCGTCCATCCGGGCGGAGTGGTCACCCGCTACTGCCACATGGTCCAGCAGCCGTTCGTCACGGCCGGGCAGACCGTCGCCGCGGGGCAGGTCATCGGCCTGGTCGGTACCTCCGGAAACTCGTCCGGCCCGCCTCTGCACTTCGAGATCCACACGGGGGTGCCCGTCGGCGCCCGACCGGACAAGACCAACAGCGTCGACCCGGTTCCGTTCATGCAGGCTGCGGGGGCACCACTCGGGAAAAAAGAGTGACGATTGCCGGTTCTTCCCAGCCTCCAGGTGCGTCGAGCCTCAGGCGAGCTGGCCGAGCTGGTCGGCGTGGACCGCGCCGCGCAGCGGCTCGCCGGCGACGAACCGTTCGACCTCGGCGACGGCGAACTCGCCCAGCCGGCGCACCTCGCTGCCCTGTACGCCGGCCAGGTGCGGGGTGATCCAGACGTTGGCCAGCTCGAACAGCGGGTGGCCCGCGGGTAGGGGCTCGGGGTCGGTGACATCCAGGCAGGCGTCGATGCGTCCACTCGCGCACGTCCGGGTCAGCGCGTCCGTGTCCACCAGCGAGCCCCGCGCCGTGTTGATCACGAGGGTGCCGTCGCGCAGCAGCGCGAGCCGTCGTTCGTCGATGAGGTGGCGTGTCTCCGGCAGCTGCGGCGCGTGCAGTGTCAACACATCGCAGCGGCGGCACAGCTCGTCGAGATCGGCCAGTTCGGCGCCCAGTTCCGCGGCCCGCGCCCGGTCCAGGAAGGGATCGGCGACCAGCACCTGATACCCGGCGGCGCGCAGCCGGGCGATCACCCGCCGGCCGATCCGCGACGCGCCGACCACGCCGATCACCCGGCCATCGTTGCCGATCCGCTGTTCGAAGGGTGCGTACCGGCCCGCCGCGTACTGGCGCGCCAGCCCGAAGGCGCGCTTGCCCCCCAACGTGATGACCGCGAGCGTGAAGTCCACGACGGGCTCGGCGTTGGCGTCCGCGGCCGAGGACACGACGATCCCTCGAGCGAACACCTCCGGACCCACGTGCCCCTTGACCGACCCTGCGGCGTGCACCACCGCCCGCAGCTTCGGCGCGGTGTCGAGCACCTCTGCGGTCAGTGGCGGGCATGACCACCCGGTCACCAGGACCTCGACCGTCTCCATGCCGCGGCGAGCCGCCGGATCGTCGAAGCTTTCCATCGCCTCGGTCCCGACGAGCCGCAGGACGCCCGCGAGCCGCGCCATGAGGTCCCCTGGCAGGACCGTGGAGGTCACCGCGCGGGACATCGCGATCATTCCGACAGGGCGCTCGGCCTGACCCACGGCGTCTCCGTTCGGTAGAAAACGTCTCCTGTGATGAGCGTGAACGTTAATCAGTCGATGAGACCAGGTCAAGCACCATGCAGGCATGGGAGTGTGTCCGATCGGTATCGGCCTCTTGACATTTCTGTAGAAAAGCTTTTACTTGATCGGGCGTGTGGTCTGGACCACAAGCCGGTCAGCGGGCCGGCGCTTCGTCGGCGAGGAGGTGCGGGTGTCAGTGCAAACCCGAGCGGAGACGGCCGAGCCCGACGCGGCGCGGCCGGCGGGCGGCGCGGTGGGCCGGCCGGGACCGGCCACCCCGTCGCGCCGTGCCAGGTATCAACGGTGGCGTCGCGACCGGATCCTGGTCGCGCTCATGGTCCCCGGGCTGCTCTACTACGCGATCTTCCACTACGGCGCCCTGTTCGGCAGCGTGCTGGCCTTCCTGGACTACGTGCCGTTCCTCGGCCTGTCCGGAAGCCGATGGATCGGGCTGGACAACTTTCAGCGGTTGTTCGGCGACGCGGACTTCTGGCGCGCCACCGTGAACACGCTGGAGATCGCCGTACTGCAGATCGTCTTCTTCTTCCCCGCGCCGCTGGCGCTGGCGCTGCTGCTGCACAGCCTGACCCATACGAGGATCAAGCGCTTCGTCCAGAGCGTGGTGTACCTGCCCCACTTCGTCTCGTGGGTGATCGTCATCGCCCTGTTCCAGCAGGTGCTCGGTGCCACCGGCGTGCTCAACGGGTTTCTCGCCGACGGCGGGCTGCACACCGTGCACATCCTCGGCAACCCGGACGCCTTCAAGCCGATGGTGGTCGCGCAGGTCATCTGGAAGGACACCGGCTGGGGAACGATCATCTTCCTGGCCGCGCTGACCCAGGTCGACGAGCAGTTGTACGAGGCGGCCGCCCTCGACGGCGCCCGCCCGTGGCGCCGCTTCTGGCACGTGACCCTGCCGGCGATCCGCCCGGTGATCGTGCTGCTGCTGGTGCTGCGACTCGGCGAGATCCTCTCGGTCGGCTTCGAGCAGATCCTGCTGCAGCGCGACGCGGTCGGCGCGCGCGCCGCCGAGGTCATCGACACCTTCGTCTACTTCCACGGCATCCAGGACGGCGACTTCGGGCTCGCCGCCGCCGCTGGGCTGTTCAAAGGCGTGGTCGGCGTGGTGCTCGTCTACGCCGCGAACAAGATCTCCCATCGGCTGGGCGAGTCAGGGGTGTACCGGTGAAGCTCCAACGCCGTGACAGCAGGCGCGGTGCGGGCCGTCCCGCCTGGCAGGAGGCTCCGCATCCGCTCACCAGCACCGCCAAGGCGGTGGCGATCGTGGTCGTGCTCGCCCTGGTCGCGGTCCCGTTCCTCGTGGTCATATCCACCAGCCTGGCCGACCCGGCGGACGTCGTGGCCAACGGCGGCTGGGCCATCTGGCCCGAGCATCCGACCCTGGCCGCGTACAAGGAGATCCTCTCCGGCGGCATCGTCGGCCGGGCCACCGTGGTCAGCCTCGGCGTGACCGTGGTCGGCACCGCCCTCAGCCTCGCCGCGACCGTCCTGCTGGCCTACGCGCTGAGCCGGCCGGCGGTGTTCGGCGGCAAGCCGATCATGCTGGTGGTGCTGTTCACGTTCCTCTTCCCGCCCGGCATCATCCCGGCGTACCTGGTGGTCAAGGAGACCGGGCTGCTCAACTCCTACGCGGCCCTCATCGCCCCGGTGCTGGTCAACACGTTCAACCTGGTGGTGATGCGCGGGTTCTTCCAGTCGCTGCCCGCGGAACTCTACGAGGCGGCGCGCATGGACGGCGCGTCCGAGCTGACGATGCTCTGGCGGATAACGATCCCGCTCTCCCGAGCCGTCCTCGCCGTCGTCGGACTGTTCTACGCGGTCTCGTACTGGAACTCGTGGTTCAACGCGCTCATCTACATCGACGAGCCGGCCAGATGGCCGCTGCAACTCGTGCTGCGCACCTACGTGCTGGCCGGCGGGCAACTCGCCGACCCGTCAGCGGGCGAGGCCGGCCTGCTGTCCGCACCGCAAACCGTGCGGATGGCGGTCGTGGTGCTCGCCACCATCCCAATCGTCCTGGTCTACCCGTTCCTCCAGCGCTTCTTCGTCAAGGGCGTGCTGAGCGGGGCCATCAAGAGCTGACCCTCCACGCCAGCGCACCCCCGCCCCTTGGCGCCTGGCTCCAGAGAAAGGAAGCCTTCCCATGACCCGATCCCCTGAACTGTCCAGACGCTCGCTGCTGCGTGCGATCGGGATGGGCGCGACGGCGATCGCCGTGCCGTCGCTGCTCGCCGCGTGCGGAGACGGCAGCAGCGGAGGCTCGGTCAGCAACGCGGGCACCGACAAGGTCCCGTGGCCGACGTACCAGCCCTTCGCCGGTCCCACCCCCGACCTGCCCGGCACCGCCGAGGGCGTGCAGGCCGGCTACACGAAGTACCCGAGCAACCTGGTCAATGCGGTCAAGGCGACGCCGGGCGACAAGACCAAGGTCAAGGCCGTGGCCGTCACGTACGGCACGCCGCCGAAGCCGGCCGACCAGAACAAGCTCTGGAAGGCCATCAACGACGCACTCGGCATCGACCTGGAACTGACCCTCGTGCCGGACGCGGACTTCGACGCGAAGATGGCCACCCTGACGGCGGGCGACGACCTGCCGGACATCATCAGCATCGGCGGCGGCCACCGGCTCCCGCGCGAGCAGGAGTTCGTGTCGGCCAAGTGCGCCGACCTGTCGGAATACCTCGCCGGCGACAAGATCAAGGCATACCCGAACCTGGCCAATCTGCCGCCGTACACCTGGCAGGGCATGGGCCGGATCAAGGGCCGGATCTTCGGCATCCCGCTGGAACGGCCGCTACCGGCCTACGGGATGTTCATCGATCGCAGCGCCTTCGCCTCGGTCGGCGCCAACGACAGCAGCTGGTCGAAGGACGAGTTCGCCACCGCGGTCAAGGCGCTGAGCAAGAACAAGCAGTACGGCCTGGGCGCCCAGAAGGCCAACCAGTTCGGCCTGCGACAGTTCCACGCCGCGGCGTTCGGCGCCCCGAACGACTGGAAGGTCGACGGCGGTAAGTTCATCAGGGCCGACACCCTGCCGGAGTTCAAGGACGCGCTGGCGTTCGTCCGGGAGCTCTTCGCCGCCGGTGCCTACTACCCGGACACCATGTCCCTCAGCGTCACCGACACGAAGACCTTCTTCAACAACGGCACATTCAAGAGCATGACCGACGGGCTGGCCGCGTTCCAGCCCGCGGTGATCGGAGTCAAGGGTGCCTACCCCGTGGATCTCGCACTGCCGTACAACGCCGGTGGCGGCGGGCCGCGCATCATCGCCGGCACCGGCAACTTCGGCTACACGGTGCTGAAGAAGGCGCCGGCGGAACGCATCCAGATGCTGCTGCGGGTGCTGGACTACCTGGCCGCGCCGTTCGGCAGCAAGGAGTACGAGCTCACCCACTTCGGCGTGGAGGGCGTGCACTTCACCCGGGCCGGGGACGGCACACCGACCCCCACGCCGCTGTGGACCAACGGCGAGAACAACGTCAACCTGCCGATCATCTACCTCGCCGAGGCGCCCCGGGTGCTGTACTTCTCCGGCGTCGACGCCGAATCGGTCAAGCGGCTGCACGCGTGGGAGACCAAGACGGTACCCCTCGGGGTGAAGAACCCAGCCGCCGGCCTGGTCTCGGACACCCGCAGCCGCAGCGGCGTCACGCTCGACAAGGTGCTCAACGACGGCATCAACGACATCGTGACCGGGCGCGTGCCGCTGACCAACTGGGACGCCGTCATCAAGAAATGGCGTGACGACGGCGGCGACAAGATGGCCGAGGAGTACGCCAAGGAGTACGCCGGCTAGCTCAGCGTGGAAGGGATTCGCGCCGGGCGACGAGCGGCCATGCCGCGACGCGCCCGGCGCGAATCAGGCGCCGATCTGGCGGACCGAACCGCGCACCACCACGTGGGTTCCGAGCATCACATGTTCGCGCCCGGACGACTCGCTGGAACGCTGCGTCGCCAGCTTCACCGCGGTTCGCCCCAACTCCTCCTGCGGAACCCGCACGGACGTCAGCGGCGGATTGAAGTCGACCGCGTTGGGGATGTCGTCATAGCCGACGATCGAGACGTCGTCGGGAATGCGCCGCCCGACCTCGCGCAGCGCCGCCATCGCGCCGGACGCGACGCCGTCGTTGCCCGCGAAGATGGCGGTGAACCGCTTCCCCGCTGCCAGCAGCGCCCGCGTCCGCCGGTAGCCGCCCTCACGGTCCCAGGGCCCGTGGCTGATCAGCGCCGGGTCGACCGGCCGGCCGTACGCCGTCAAGGCCGTGCGGTAGCCCTCGATGCGCTGGTCGGATGTGGTCAGCCCGACGGGCCCGGCGATCATGAGGATGTCGCGGTGGCCCGCCGTCAGCAGATGCGTGGTGGCCGCGTGCGCCCCGCCGACGTTCTCGTATTCGACGGTGATCGCGGGAAAGTCCGGTCCCAGCGACGGCCGCGCACACAGCACCAGACGGCTGCCGGCGTTCTCCAGCCCCTGGGCATACTGGCGCATCCGTTCGCGGTAGTCGTCGTTCTCCACCACCCCGCCGGCCAGGATGACGGCATCGGCCCGCTGTTCCCGCATCAGCCGCACCACGTCGAGCTCCCGGTCGGGATCGGCGTGGGTGGTGCAGACCAGGCAGAGACGGTGGGCCACGGTCGCCTGCTCCTCGACACCGGCGGCGATGCGGGCGAAGAACGGGGTGGTGACCTCGGCGACCACGAGCGCGACCACCTTCGACGTCGCACCGTGCAGCGCCCGGGCATGGGCGTTCACCACATAGTCCAGCTCGCGCACCGCGAGCTGGACCCGCTGGCGGGTCTCGTCGGCGACCGGGTAGTCACCGGATAGCACCCGGGACACGGTGGCCATCGAGACGCCGGCTCGCGCGGCGACGTCCTTGATGCTCGGCCGCTTGTTCAACCAACACCTTCCCTTGGTCAGACCGGATAGAAACGCTTGCGAAAAGCTTTACCACACACCTACGCTCCGTAAAGTGTCCACGCTGGCGCAACTCCACGGAACACCGGCCCCGGATCTGACCGACACCCACGACGGATGGGCCCAGGCGCTGCTCGCGGTGACCGCACCGGCCACCCGGCTCGCGTCCCTCGGGCCGGACCGCCAACCGGTCAGCGCCTCCTCGAACGACCCGGGCGCGACCTGGCTCGAGCTGGTGGCCCGGCCGCTGTGGGGCCTCGCCGCACACGCGGCCGGCGGCGGCCGCGCCGACGAGCAGTGGCACGACGTCCGGCGCAGCCTCCTCGCGGCACTCGACCCACGCCACGACTGGTACGCTGGGCCGCCCACCGGCCAACGCCTCGTCGAGTCCGCGGCGATCGGCTACGCACTCGCGATCGCGCCGCGGGAGCTCTGGGATCCGCTGACCGGCCGGGACCGCGACGTCCTGGTGCACTGGCTCGGCGACGCGACGCGGGCGACACCGCACGACAACAACTGGCACTTCTTCCCCGTGCTGGCCGGGCTCGGCCTGGAGCGGCTCGGCATCGCCACCGACGCGACCCTGCGGAAGGCGCACCTCGACCGGCTGGAACGGTTCGCGCTGTCCGACGGCTGGTACAGCGACGGCGACGACGGCGGGCGCGACTACTACAACCCCTTCGCGTTCCACTGGTACGGCCTCGTGCTGGCCGGGCTCGGCGCCCTCGAGCCGGAGCGGGCGCAGCGACTCACCGAGCGCAGCCACAGCTTCGCCGAGCAGTTCCAGCACTGGTTCGCCGCCGACGGCTCATCCGTGCCGTTCGGGCGCAGCCTCGGGTACCGCTTCGCGCAGGGTGCGTTCTGGGGCTCGCTGGCCTTCGCCGGCGTACCGGCGCTGCCCTGGCAACGCATCCGCGCCCTGGCCGACCGGCACCTCGCGTGGTGGTGGCGACAGCCGATCGTCAGCGAGGACGGACTGCTCACCGTCGGCTACGGCTATCCGAACAGCGCGGTCGTGGAGCAGTACCTCGGCGCCGGGTCGCCGTACTGGTCGACCAAGTTCTTCCTCCCCCTGGCCCTGCCGGCCGAGCATCCCTTCTGGAACAGCGCAGCGGCCGCGGGATCCGCGCCCCCGGATGCGGACGTGGTGAGCGCGCAGGCCGCGCCACGGGTCGTCATCAGCCGGCATCGGGGGGATGTGGTACTGCTCAACGGGCAGGGATGGCGCGACTGGGCGCGCGGCGGTGCCGCGAAATACGCCAAGTTCGCCTACTCCACCCGGGCCGGATTCAGCGTCCCCGCCGGCGACCGGAGTCTCGCCGCCGGTGCCTTCGACAGCATGCTGGCGCTCAGCGACGACGCCGGGCGGCGCTGGCGGGCCCGCGAAGAGGTGGACGAGTCGCGCGTCGACGGAAACGTCGTCTGGACCAGGTGGTCGCCTTGGGCGGACGTGACCGTGCACACGTACCTGGCGCCGTTCCGCGACGGCTGGCATGTCCGGCTGCATCGGATCACCACCGGCCGGGCGCTGGCCGGCGCCGAGGGCGCGTTCAGCGTGCCGTGGATCACGCTGGGCCAGGATCCGGCAGTGCTGCGCATCACCGACGACGCGGGCGCATGCGGCGCGGCGGCCGGCGGGCTGACCAGTGTCATCCTCGACCTCGGCACTGACCGCGTCCGGACCGGCGAGCTCGTCGCGCCCATCGCCGGCACGAATGTGCTGCACCGACGCACGGTCCTGCCCATGCTCCGCGCCGATTACCCTCCGGGCGAGCACCGCATCCGCACCGCCGTGTACCTCGGCGATGAGCCGCCGCGGATCAACGACGAGACCATCACCGCGTTGCGCGACGCCGCCGCGAATCTTGAGGTACGCATAGCCGCGGAATAGTTCGAGGCGCCGCGGAGCTTGTATGGCAGTCCGGCCATTCGCGACCTTCGACGGCGACCAGTAGTACAGCTCTGACGTCGGTGTTCGGCATGCCCGCGTCCCGGGGGTGTTCGACGGCGTGGGAATAGCCCACGTCACCGGCGGTGAAGTCGCGACCGATTGATCGGTTGGGTCGCTCCCAATGAACGTGATGTACGTAACTGGACGAGGTGTCCAGTTGCTGAGTACATTGGGCGACAGGAACCGGACACGATGTCCAGATAGCGATTCGTATAGGGAGTTGTCATGCCGCACCTGCTGCACCTCGACGCGAGCGCCCGCCGGGAATCGCACTCCCGCGCCTTGAGCGGATCATTCGCCGCCGAATGGCGAGCCGCCCACCCGGACGGCAAGTACACCTATCGGGACCTGGCGGCCCAGCCGGTTCCGGTTATCGGACAAGCCTGGACCGAGATCTGCGACTATGCGCTCCAGCACGGCATCACCGATCCGGATCGCCTGACCGAGGGCGTCCGCACGGCGGCGCAGCAGGCGGCCTGGGCGATCGTGGAGCCATTGCTGACCGAGTTGGTCTCGGCCGACGTGCTACTGATCGGAACTCCGATGTACAACTTCTCGATCCCGGCAACCCTCAAGCTGTGGATCGACCAGGTGACATTCCCGCGCGCGTCGCTGGACGTCAAGGTAGTGGTCGCCTCGGCCCGGGGCGGCACCTACGCGCCGGGCACGCCGCGCGCCTCGGTCGATCACCAGGAGCGCTACCTGCGCGACTTCTTCCTCGGCCACTTCCAGGTGGCTGACGTCACGTTCGTCAACGCCGAGTTGGTGAACTCGACCGTAGACCCCGTCCTGGCGGCGAAGCACGCGGCGTACGAGCAGTCGTATGCCGAGGCCAAGAAGAACGTGGTCGAGCTGGCGCGCACCATCAGCGCGGGCGACAGCGTGACAACTGGGAGGCTGTCATGAGCTGGGTGATGCTGGTCCTGGCCGGGCTCGTCGAGATCGCATGGTCGCAGACCATCAAGCCGACCCAGAATTTCACCCGTCCGCTGCCGACGCTCGTCTGCTTCATCCTTGGAGCTGCCGCCGTCTATCTGTTGTCCCGGGCAATGCAGAACCTGCCGGTTGGCACCGCTTACGCGGTCTTCACGGGCATCGGCACGATCGGCGCGATCGTGCTGGGCATCGTCATCCAAAAGGACCCGATCCAGGTCACACGATTCGCGGCGCTGGCCTTGATCATTTCCGGCGTCATCCTTGCCCGGGTTGCCGATCCGGCCGCGTGACGACCGAGCAGGTCACCGGAAGGCATGTCCGTAACTCGCTCAAGTTGAACGATGGGGAATGCGAGGGCCTCGTCGGGTTCGGATTTGGTACCACACAAGTCCGACCACGACGAGGCCCTCGCCCCGTCTGCGTCCAGCGCACCTGTACGCCAACCTGACCACTGTCCGCCGGATCGGTCGCGCTCGCCGACGACGAAGCCCGCACGTCGCCAACGCCGCGCACCTCTCCATGATCACGGAGCGAACGTGCTGCTCCGTGTGCATTTTTACTCCGTGATGATGGAGAACCTGATGGTCGGTCGACGCGGATCGCCAAGCGCCCAATTGGCGGTCACGGGCGGTCCGGTGCCCTATCGCTCGGCATGACGCGGCGGGCGAGGGTGCGCAGGGCGGCGGTGATCTGTTCGGGCGCATTGCGTTGCCTGCGCTGGAATGCGTACACCTCCGGGGCCAAGGGCGCCAGCAGTACATCGACCAGTGCGTCGATCTCGGGCGCGCCGGACTCGACCAGCAGACCGCGCACGTGCGCTCGCCAGAACCCGTAGGCGCCGGTGGCGAATCGTGCCGGCCCGATCTCGGCGCCGAGGACGAGCGGCAGGTGCTGCTCGAGCAGTTTCACCATCGCCGTGTAGAACGCGGCCAGCCGGTCCGCTGGGTGTGCGCCGGGACCCAGCGGCGGCGGGCCGGAGATGAGCTGCTCCTGCAACGCGCGCTCGTGCTCGTCGAGCAGGGCCCGGGCGACCGACGCCGGATCGGGGTAGCGGCGGTAGAGCGTTGCGCGCCCGACGCCCGCGGCTGTGGCAATGTCCTCCATGGTGACGGTTCGCGCGTCGCGCTCGGCGAACAGCTTCGCCGCGGCGGCCAGCACCTTCGCCCGGTTTCTGGCCGCGTCGGCGCGCTCCCCGCGAGCCGGGGCGTCGATCGGACTGCCCGTCAACAGGTCACGACGACTACTCATGGCTGTAGCCTATCAAACGGACACGTCGTCCAGTTAGGTCGTTTTCAATGCTCACCGCCCAGGTGCTGCACCGGGCAGTCAGGCTCGGTTGGCGACCGCGGCCCGGGCCGAGATCCAGAGCGTGTGGGGGTTGTCGCGGTCGCCGTGCAGTTCCATCATTCCGGCGACCAGGTCCTCGGCGGTGTCTCGCTGGTTGGCGATCCGGGTGAAGTCGCGCAGGTACCGCTGGCTCGCCGCGATGTGCTCCGGGAGATCGGGCGATCCCGCACGCTTGTGACCCGCGACAACGACCTTCGGTCCCAGCGCGGCGATGGCGTCGAGGCTGGCGATCCAGGCCTCTCGTTTCTCCTCGTTGGTTTCGAGCTGCATCATGTGCACGTCGTTGTAGACGATGTCGCCGGCGACGACGGCCCCTGCCGACGGAACATGAAAGAACGCCGAGTGCTCGGTGTCTCCCTGCCCAACCGAGACCGCGCGGACAAGGTGCCCATCGAGCTCGAACTCGGGCTCCGCAAGCGCCTCGGGCACAACGGGAGCTTCGGGCAGTTCGCCCGGGAACCGCGACGTCCAGTATTGGGTCGTCTTGTTCATCTCGGCTTCCCACGCGGCGCGGGCGGCCACTTCCGCGGTCGCGAAGCCGCGCGCCTCGGGAAAGTGTTCGAGGAGTCGCGTGAGGCCGAGCCAGTGGTCCGAGTGTCCGTGGGTGATGTAGATGCCGGTGATGCGCTTGCCGAAACCCTTGGCCCACGCTGCCAATGCGTCTGCCTGACCGTTGGTCATCAAGGCGTCGATGAGGATCGCATCATGCTCGCCGGCGATCAGGGTGCTGCTCATCGGGGCCCAGGTCGGCTCGTCGCCGGGCCCCTGGGATGCGCCGCCCGCGTAGGGGCGAATCGGGGTGACGAAGACGTCGACCGAAAGCGGACTGGTGCTCATCGTTCCTCCTCCTTGGAGTGCTCAGGCCTGCAGCTTTGCGATCTCGGCCCTGGCCGCGGTCACAAGCTCCGCATTCAGGTGCGCGTGACCCCACAGACCCCAGCCACCCTCGGGGGCCTCGGTGAGAAGGACCCAGGTGCGATCCTTGAGCGCCGCGTTGCCGGCCGCGGCGGCGATCAGCTCGGTGAGTTCGCGGACCACGGCGATCTGCTTGTCGCGGTCGAGCGCACCGGAGTTGGTCAGCACCTGGACCCGCACGTAGTCGTGGTCGCCGTCGACGTTCGCGATACCGGCGGCCGGCAGCTCGTGCACGAAGGCTGCCGTGTTCTTGCGGAACATCGGGATGTTGGGAACGCCTTCGACCGTCATCACGGTCGTGGCTGCGTCCTGGGCGAGCTTGGCGGTGTCGGGGAAGGTTCCGGCCGCGGCGTAGATGTCGATCATCGGCATGGTGGCGTCTCCTGGTGAGGTCACGTCTCGTTGGACTATGCAGGTCGTCATAGTTCCTATGCAACCTAACATAGAGGTCACGGGTCGCAACGTAGGAGAGTGAGGCTCTTGGCAGGCGAGGTGCGCCAACGGATGGTCGGCAGCGCGCTCCAGCTGATCGCGGAGCGCGGAGTCCAGGGGACGTCGTTCGCGGACGTGCTCGAGCGCAGCGGTGCGCCGCGGGGCTCGGTCTATCACCACTTCCCGGGCGGCAAGGACGAGATGGTCCGAGCCGCGATGGACTACATGGCAACCGATGGCCGCGCCGCGCTCAAGGCGCTGGCCGGCGCGGACCCGGCCGGGATCGTGACCGGCTTCGTCAACCTGTGGCGGGGCCTGCTCAAGCGGGACGACTTCGCGGTCGGATGCGCGGTGGCCGGGGTGACGGTCACTGCCGAGGCCGACGACCTGCGAGCCGCGGCCAGAACGGTGTTTGAAGCCTGGGTCGAGGACCTCGCCGGCCTGTTCGTCGCTGCCGGAGTTGACGAGACCCGAGCCGAAGCCTTCGCGTGGATGCTCCTGGCTTCAACCGAGGGCGCGGTCGTCATCGCTCGCGCGCAGCGAAGCACGCGTGCCCTGGACATCGCCGAGCAACAACTGCTCATGCTCGCGAGCCATATGGCATAGGGCGCCGGCGAGGCCCGACGGGGGAAAGTATTTGAGCGCCGAGGGAACGCCGGGCCGCCTCGATGCGTGTACGTGCTGTGGGGACATCCCTGATGGCAGGCCGGCGAACGACCGACTTCGAGACGTTCTACCGCTCCGAGGCCGATCGGCTCTACCGCGCGCTCGCCGTAGCCCTCGGCAATCCGCAGCTGGCGCGTGAGGCGGCAGACGAGGCGATGGCCCGTGCCTATGCGCGCTGGAGCCAGGTCCGCGACCACGACAGCCAGAACCCACTGGGCTATCAGCCGCCCCAGGGCCTGCTCGAGCTCTCACCGGAACGCAAGATCATCGCCGTTGCCCCGCCCGACCTCATCGACGGGCTACGGCAGCGCGTGGCGCTCGACGACGGCCGCACTGTCCTGCTGGGCAGCAAGGACCTCCAGCCCGGCGTGCGACGCACGGACGGCGTCAACGTCACCGGCCTGGCGATGCGCCTCGTCGTGCTCGCGCCCGGCGGCGCCGTGGCCCTCACCCGCGAGGTGCGCCTGCAGGGCCAGGACGTCCAGCTCGTCGGCGCGACCGCCACCGCCGCCTATCTGTACCGCACGCCGGGCCGGATCGTGCGGCACGACCTGGCCAGCGGCACAGAGGAACGGCTCGCCGCGCTCGACCCCCTCCCCGCCTGGGACACGAACAACCTCTCGATCCAGAGCGGACTGCTGCTCACCACCTCGCAGGCCGCCTGCGACCTGCGGATCTCCTCGGCCGACACCGGCAAACTGGTCCGCACTGTGCACTTCGACGTGAACCGATGGCACTGCCCTACAGCGGACCGGGTCCGGGTGTCGGCCGACGGCAGGCTGCTCGCCGTCGCGCTCAGGGGCACCGCCGCCAATCCTGACACGTTCGACGTCGTGAACGTGGCCACCGGCGTGACGACGCACAGGCTGCTCTCGCCCACGTCAAGGTCGGGCATCGTGGGCATGGCCTGGCGCGGCACCGTGCTGCGAGTCGCCTGGGTCAACCTGCCCGATCCCGGCAGCGAGGTGTACCCGATGGCCGACGTCCTGCAGACCGTCGACGTCTCGTAGCGACCCAGGGACCGCTACGGCGTGGCAGCGGCGTCGACCGTGTCGAGCCAGTCGCGCCCCGCGATCAGCGCCTCTGCCACGGGGGCGATACCGGGATGCCACTTGCGCTCCCACTCGAGGCTGTACCAGCCGTCGTAGCCGACGGCCTCCAGCGTGTGCAGGATCTCGCGCAGCGGCACGGTGCCGGTGCCCAGGAGCAACGGAGTGCGGTCGGCGGCATCCGCGGAGTCCTTCAGCTGGACGTGCGCGAGCCAGGGGGCCAACGCCCGCGCGGTGCCGGCCACCGGCTCACCCGCGGCCCAGGGATGCCTGACATCCCAGATCGCCCGGACCCGGGCATCTTGCACCTGCGACAGCACCCGTCGCAGGTCCTCGCCGCGCGGATGCGAGTCGTGCGTCTCCAGCCAGATCTCCACCCCGCTCGGCAACCTCGGCGCGGCGGCGCGAAGCCGCCCAATCGCCCGGGCGTCGGCCTGCTCGTCGTCGCCACCGGGGAACACCCGGACCGCCCGAGCCCCCAGATCGGCGGCGAGGCCGGCCTCGGCGAGCAGATCGGCGACGCACTGCTCATCGTCGAGCTGACCGCTGGCGATTTTGACGTACGAGGCGACACAGAGTATGGCCACGCCGTCCAGGGCGTCGAGGGCCGCCTGTCGTCCGGCCTCGGACAACCCCGCGTGCACGGGTTCATCGGGGGCCGAGCGCAGTTCGACACCACGCCACCCGGTGCGCAGCGCCAGCGCGGCAACGTCGTGCAGGGGCATCCCAGAGCAGCCGAGGGTGGAGAACGCCAGCCGGCGGGAGGTCGATGGCATCGACCAACAATAACGACCCACCGCCGCTCAGCCTAGAAGCTTCGGAGCCGCTCGCGGAGCCGCTCGCGGAGGCGGTCGATACGGCTGTACTGCCGCCGCGGCGGCGGGAGGGCTCGGCGCAGCTCGTCGTCGGTGGCCGGACGGGCATCCAGGGCGGCCTGGCGCAGCAGCGTTCTGTCGACCCGCAGTGCACCCGTCACTGACACGTTCACCCGACCGCGACGCACCACGTATCCGTGGGTTTCGGGGTTGCTGGGGCCGAGCATCCGCAGCCGGACGTAGGTGAGGTCGGCACCCTCCGGCTTGCACTCGGTGGCGGCGAGGCAGATGTCGTTGCCGTCCGCGTAGGTGACCTCCATCGTGAAGCCGGTGTCCCCTCCGGAGTCGGTGCGGTCGACCGGGTCGTACCGCATGCCAGGGGGCGCCTCGGTCATCCGCCCGGTGTACCCGGGAATCGTGGCCGCCACGAACAAGCCGGCGTCCTCGCGGTCGCCTCCCATCTCGTCGGCGGAGGCCGGCCGCAGGCTCAGCGCGGCGGCCCTGAGGAGGTCCTGGCCGACCGTCGGGGTCCCGGCGACGGTTACGAAGAACCGGGCGAACGGCACCTGGTAGCCGTGCAGTGGCGGGTTGTGCCGGTAGACCAGACCGTTCGGCTCGATGGTGCAGTCACCCGACGCCAGTTGCGAGTCCTGGGCGGTCGGCTGGCCGCACAGCTGCTCGCCCGGGGCCAGCCGGTCGGACACGGTGATGGTGACGTACCGGGCCGGCGGTTCCGGGTCGGGATGCATGGGGAAGAAGCTCGCACCGCCAAGCCCGTTGCCGTAGTCGCGACCGGCATTGGGCTGGTAGCCGGGGACGGCGACCGCGTAGCTGGTCTCCCTCTGGACGTTGTTGGCCGCCAGCCGCGCTTCGAGATCGTCCGGTGGCTCGCGGCGCAGCACCACCACGGTGGCAACCAGCATCGCCACGATCAGTCCGACCGCGGTGACGCTCACCCACCAACCACGCACGAACAACGCTGCCGCCAAGGCGAACGGGACCCCACCGAGCAGCGATGTCACCAGCGGATCGTTCGTCAGCCACGGCTCAGCCGCGTCAACCAACGACCCCAGGGCCCACCCGACCGTTCCTCCCCCCATGACGAGCAACGCCCAGAACACTCGACGACCCACGCTTCCGCCGAGGATCGACACGTCACGGGTGCCCGCGATCACGACCATCAATCCGGCCAGTACGGCCGCCGCGGCCACCACGCCCGCCAGGACGACACCGGCCGGACTCACACCACCGGCGAGCCCCGCGGCCGCCAACGCCTGCCATAGCATCGACAGTGCGACTGCTCCGACTGCCCACGCCGCGCCGAGCTGGACGGCAACAGTGACACACCGCGATCCGCGCACCCCCATGCGACAAGCATGTCAGGGCCGGCGGCATCGCGCAGTCGGCCACCTACTCAAGTCCGGCTGAGTATGCCTGCTCTGTACCCACCTCCAGCCCGGGCCACGCCGCCGCGGGGCCGGAACGCCGCGTCGTCGCGACCGCCCGGTCGATCGCCGCCTCCACCGCGCCGACCCGGTCCGCGAGCAGCCCCACCGCGCCGACCGCCCGGCTCATCGGATCGTCATCGTCACCGCCGAGCGCCCGTGCCCGCAGGTACGCGGCCTTGACCTCGGCCCACCGCGCCGCCTGCTCGGGCGTCATCCGGCCGCGCAGCTCGGCCAGCTTGAGCAGGTTCGCCTCGGCGCCGGCGGTGAGTGTCTGGGCCTCGCCGACGTAGTGGTCGTCGATGGCGGCCTCCAGCTCGGCGTCGTTCATGACCGGCACGACCCGCTCGGCGAGCTTGTTCATGTTGCGGTACGAGCCCTGCAGCAGGAACGGCGGCTCGGTGCGCGACGCGTCGGCCTGCGCCGCGGACGCGATGTACGCGCGGTTGTTCGCCAGCACCACTTCCTGCACCCGCAGCAGCTTGCGGAGCACGGCCAGCATCTGGTCCACCTCGACCGCCGAGTACGGATGGGCGAGCTGGTCCGTTCGCACGGTGTCGTCGCCCCGGGCCAGCCGGACCAGCAGCTCGACGTCGCCGCGGTCGCGGGTGGACAGCGGGGCGAGGACGGCGTTGGAGGTCAGCGCGTTCTCGATGTAGCTGAGCGCGAACAGCTCGTCCTTGCCGGTCAGGACGTCGCCGAGGTTCCACACGTCGGCACGGTTCGCCAGCATGTCCGGGATCCGGAAGCGTTGCCCCGACTCGGTGTACGGGTTGCCGGCCATGCACACGGCGAACCGCTTGCCGCGCAGGTCATACGTGCGGGTCCGGCCGTTCCAGACGCCCTCCATGCGGCGCTGGGCGTCGCACAGGGAGATGAACTTCTGCAGCAGCTCCGGCGACGTGTGCTGAATGTCGTCGAGGTACAGCAGGACGTTGTTGCCCATCTCGAGCGCAAAGTTGATCTTTTCGACCTCCTGGCGGGCGGTCGCGTTCGGCGCCTCCGCAGGGTCGACCGACGTCACCAGGTGCCCGAGCGAGGGGCCGTTCACCTTGACGAACACCAGCCCCAGGCGGCTGGCGACGTACTCCATCAGCGTCGTCTTGCCATAGCCGGGCGGCGAGATGAGCAGCAGCAGGCCCATCTGGTCGGCCCGCTTCGCATCGCCCACCGCACCCAGCTGCCGGGCCAGGTTGTCCCCGATGAGCGGCAGGTACACCTCATCGAGCAGCCGGTTGCGCACGAACGCGCTCATCACCTTCGGCTTGTACTCCTCGAGCCGCAGCCGCTCCCGTTCGCGGGCGGCCAGCTCGTTGCGGTGCCGCTGGTACTCGCGGAAGGCCGGAACCCGCTCGAGACGGAACCGGCGGGTGCGGTCGAGCACCTCGTCGAGGCGCACCTCCATCCGGCGGCCGACGATCCGCGGATGGGTGCCGAGCAGGCCCTCGACGGTCTCGGTGAGGGCGGCGGAGGACTCGTGGCGCGGCACGTCGGCACCACAGAGCACGATCGCGACCGCCTCCTCCAGGTCACCGTCACCAGGACGATCAACGGTGCCGGCGAAGGAGGTGAGCCACGCGTGGACGAGCTGGCGGCGCGCGCCGAGATCACCGTCGAGGGCGCGGAGGTCCTCGTTGAACTCGCGGGTGGAGCTCGCGTTCGGGCCGCCGAGGGCACGCCAGAACCGATCGAGAAACGTCCGCACGCCGGCGCTGGTGACGAACCCGAACGGCGCGCTGCTCAGCTCCTCGAACAGGTACTCCCCGGCGACCCCGCCCGACCCGGCCGCCGGGGTGAACGTGGCCACCGCCGCCTGCAGCTCGGCGCACAGCTGCCCCACCGCGTCCGAGCGGCCGAACGCGGTCCGTGCCCGGGCGAGCGACCGCGCCCGGGCAGTCCAGGCCGCCTTGGCCGTGCCGTCGGCGCCGAACGTCCAGAACAGCTGCGCCGCCGCCCGGTCCGCCGCTGGGTAGCGCAGGAGGCCGGCGTCGGCGTGCAGCCGCAGCAGCGCATCGAGGACGAGGGCCGCGTCGTGATCGTGGACGCCCCGCTCGTACCCCTCGGCGTAACGACTGTCGGCGACGCGCCGCACAAGGTCGCGAAGGCCGCCGTCGACGGCCGCGGCCTGCTGGAGCGCGTCCAGCGTGAGAACCGGACCGTCCGAAATGGACCGTCCGGCCGATGCGGCGTCGAGCACCACGCAGGCC
Organism: Dactylosporangium sp. NPDC000555; assembly: GCF_040300025.1. Lineage (NCBI taxonomy): Bacteria > Bacillati > Actinomycetota > Actinomycetes > Micromonosporales > Micromonosporaceae > Dactylosporangium > Dactylosporangium sp. NPDC000555. Next base: position 24,304 of record NZ_JBEPDB010000063.1, read on the forward strand.
AGGTGCTCCGCGCGGTACACGTCAGGCGCTTCTGAGACGAGCAGCTGTCCCCAGAAGGGACGGGCGGCGGTGATCACCGGGTCGTCGACCGGCGCGCGGTAGTCGGTCGCCGTCACGCTGAACGCCAGCTCATCGCCGTGCGGGACGAGCGTGAGGTCGATCGCCTGCGTGTTGACGGCGAACTGGTGCCGGCCGAGGCGGATGACGTCGGGCGAGCCGGCGAACAGGTCGAGCCGGTCGCGCAGCACCCGACCGGCCTCGAGCCGGGCCGCCTTGACCCGGCCCTCCAGCTCCTCGGCGCGGACCTGGTCGCCCAGCGCGCGTAGCTCGCCGGCGACGCCGCGCAGCTTCACGACCATCGGGTCCGACGCGAAGTACGTGTTGACGTCGTCGGGTGAGGTCATCGTGCCGACCCGGCGCCCGACGCCGGCGAGGATCCGTTCCGCGGACTCGACGAGCCGGTCGGCGCGGCGGGTCCGCTCGTCGAGCAGCGCCTGCTTGCGCGAGGAGAACGCCTCGTAGACGTCGGTCCGCTTGTCGGCGAGCTGGGCGAGGAAGTCGTCGAAGTCGCCGAAGCGGGACTCGAGGTTTTCCAGCTGGAGCATGAGCCGGCCCAGCTGCTCGTCGCAGCGCTCCGGCGTGTCGGCGACCGCGAGCGCGCCGGTGACCGCCTGCCCGAGCAGCGCGAACTCGGCCGCGAACTCGGCCCGGCCCTCGACCGCGAGCAGTTCGCGGCGACGGGCGCCGAGGGTGGCCCGGGCCCGGTTGACGCCACCGAGGACCTCGCTGATCCGGTCCAGGATGCCGACGCGGACGGTGGCGTCGGCGATCTCGAGGGAGCCGATCACCTCCGTGACGACCTGCAACCCCGCGGCCTGCGCGGCCAGCCGCTCGCCGACCGGCGCGGCCTCGGCCACGGTACGGATCGCCTCGGCGTCCACGGCCAGGCGCTGCACATCGGCGTGGTAGCCGGCGAAGGCGTCGTCGCGCTGGAGGAACGTCACGGCGCGCTTGGCGGCGGCCACGAGCTCCCCGTCGAGCCGCTTCTCCAGGGAGGCGATCCGGTCGGTGTCGACGTAGCGCAGCTCGCGCAGCGGGACGAGGGAGCCCTGCGCGTGGCGGAGGTCGGCGAGCAGACGCACCCAGCCGTCGGTGTCGACCGGCGGCTCGCCCCCGGAGCGGCGGATCAGCGACTCGATCCGCCCGGCCGCCTCGCCGAGCGCGGTGGCCGCCTGCTCGGTGAGCGCCTGCACCTTCTCGAACTCGGCCAGGACCTGCTCGGCGCTGCCGCGCAGCTCGGCGAGCGGACCACGCAGGTCGCCCAGCTCCGGCTCGCCGAGCCAGTGGTAGTGGTCGAACGCGCGGACACACGCCGCGATGATCGCCTCGAACACCGCCGCGGACGGCCCCATCTCCGCGACCATCCGGGCCACCGACAGGCAGTCGGAGATGCCACGGACCAGATCGGCGTTGCCCACCCGGTCCAGCGGCCCGGTCCCGATCGGCTGCGCCGCGGCGTACGTGTCCGACAGGTACGGCGTCTGCCACACCTGCATCGTGTGGACCCGGGTCGGCTCCTCGGACATCGCCCGGAAGACCACCAGCGTCCCGTCGTCGAACAGGGAGTAGCCGTGGCAGACGAACGGGTTCTCGACCGCCTTGCGGATGACGTTGTACGGCAGCAGCAGCGACCGCCCGTCGGCGCGGGCGTGGAAGACGTAGAGCACGTCCTCGCCATTGGTGGACCGGATGACGCGCTCGAACTCGAGGTCGGCCACGTCGGTGTCGAACGTCCGCGCGACGCCGGTGGCCAGGTAGTAGCCGCCCGGAAAGATCAGGCCCTGGTCCTCCGGCAGGCGCTGGCAGCCCTGCCCGATCCCGTCGAGCCGCACGACCGCCCGGGTCCGGGTGTTGAACACCAGAAACCTGAAGACCGTTTCCTTGTACGGGCGGATGCGCAGCAGGACGAGCGGACCGATCCGGGCGTAGCTGACATCGGCGTCGGCGAGGCTCTGCAGCGGCTCGTCGACCGGCTCACAGTAGACGCCCTCGCCCGTCTCGGTGTTGTTCTCCACCTTGACGGTGAGGTCACCGCCGACGGTCTCGACGAACACCACGTCCTCGATGGAGATGTGCGGGTGCCGACCGAGGACATGGTGCTCCCGGCCGACCGGGATCCACTCGAAGTCGTGCGACGGCGGGAACACATGGTCGCGCTCACCACGATTGTCCACATAGGACACAGTCCCGTCGGTGTCCACGGTCCAGCGCAGCACCTTGATGTCATCGGTGCGCGGACCGGTCTGGAACACCGCGAGGAGCTTCCCGTCGAGCCGGCGCAACTGCAGCAGCCGGGTGTCGCGGTAGTACTTGTACACCTCGCCGAAGTCACGCAGCAGCTGCGAGTCGCGCAGCAGGCTGGGCCCGTCGTCCGCGGACGGCTCGTCGAACCGGAACGCGTCGCCGTCCCGGCTGAACCGGTGCAGCGAGAACACGTCGTCGACGGTCGTCTCCGGCTTCAGGCCGATGAAGACGTTGTACCCGAACAGCATCAGCCCGCCGACGGACACGATGTCACGCGGTACGCAATTGTGCTCGGTGCGAATCCGTTCGGTGCCGAGCAGGCGCAGCTCGCTGCCGCCGAACACCTCGGTCCGCCGCGCGTTGAGGGCCTCGGCCCGGCGGGTCAGCTCGGCCGCCTGCGCGGCGAGCCGGTCGCGCAGCACCTCGTAGGTGCCGGCGTCCAGGCTCGCCGCGACGGGCGCCGCCGTGTCGACGGTCACTGCTCGGCCGCCGCCAGGACCGCGACAGGCTTGTCCGCGATGCCGAGCTGGCGGGCGGTCTCGAGCAGCTCACGCAGCTTGTCCCGGTCAGCACCACCGCGCTGCATCTGCTGGGCCAGGAAGGCCGACAGCGTCAGGTTGGACACGTCGGCGGTGCTCATCGAGCCGAGCACCCGCCCGAGATCGCCAGCCAGATCGCCGTTGCCGTTGAGGTAGGAGGCGCCGACGGCCTGCACGACATCGGAGTGCTGGACGAAGCCGTCGACGCTCTTACCGAGGCTGATCGAGCCGAGCAGCTTGTCGAAGAAGACAGTGTCGCCGCCGACGATGTCGATGTTCGCCTTCTCCAGGCCGGCTGCCAGGACGACCGCCTGCTGCTCGGCGACCTGCCGGTGCACGTCGATGCCGGCGAGGCGGACGTCCTTCTCCATCTCCAGACGCAGGCGGAACTCCTCGTGATCGCGGCTCGCCTCGTCCATCGCGGCGAGCGCGGCGGCCTTCTCGGTGAGACCCTCGGCCTCGCCCTTGAGCTTGTCGCGCAGCGCGTCGGCGTGGGCGGTGCCCTTCTCCCGCTCGACCGCGGCCTCGGCGAGTCCGGCCTTCTCGATCGTCTCGGCCTTCGCGATCGCCTTCTCCCGCTCGACGGCCGCCTCGGCCCGGCCGACCTTCTCGATCGCCTCGGCGTTGCGCTCACGGACCTGCACGTCGGCCAGGCCGGCCGCGGCCGCCTCGGCCTGGACCCCCTCGGCCAGCCGGATCTTGGCGCGAGCCTCCAGCTCGGCGGACTGCTGCCGGGCCTCGGCGAGCACCAGCTCCTCGCGGGCCTTGAACTTCGCGGCCTGCTCGGCCGCCTCGGCCGCCTTGATCCCCTTGACCAGGTTCTCCTGCGCCTCGGCCTCCGCCTGGATGACCACCGCCTGGCGGGTACGCTCGGCCTCCTCGACGACGCGGAGCCGCTTGATCTGCTCCTCCTGTTCGGCGACGGTACGCTCGACCGCGATCCGCTCCCGGACCACCTCGGCGATGGCCCGCTTCTCGGCCTCGACCTCCTTGTCCTTGGCGATCGTGCTGAGCTCGGTCTCCCGCTGGCGGGCGATGACCTCGAGCATGCGGTCCTTCTCGATGCGCTCCGACTCGATCGCGATGACCCGCTCGCGGTTCTTCTCGGCGACGGCGATCTCCCGCTGCTTGTTCTCGTGCTGGACGCCGACATGCTCGTCGGTGCGGATCTCGGCGGTCTGCGACTTGAGTCGCTCCTCGGCCCGGACCCGGGCGGTCTCCGCCTCCTCGCGCGCCCGCAGGGTGGCGACCTCCCGCTGCTGCTTGATCTCCGCCTCGGCCTGACGACGCTCCAGCTCCAGGACCGCCTCGCGGGCGTCGACGTCCTGGCGCTTGATCTCCTTCTCCTCGTTACGCCGGAACTCGTTGGTACGCACGTGCTCGATCGCGGTCAGCTCGGTGATCTTCCGGATGCCCTGCGCGTCGAGGATGTTGGCGTTGTCGAGGCTGTGCAGCGGCGTCTGCTCGAGGTAGTCGATCGCGGCGTCCTCGAGGCTGTACCCGTTGAGGTCGGTGCCGATTACCCGGACGATCTGGTCGCGGAACTCGTCGCGCTTGGTGTACAGATCGACGAAGTCCAGCTGCTTGCCGACGGTCTTGAGCGCCTCGGAGAACTTCGCGTTGAACAACTCCTGCAGGGTGTCCTGGTCGCTGGCCCGGACCGTGCCGATCGCCTGGGCCACCTTGATGACATCCTCGACGGTCTTGTTGACCCGCACGAAGAACGTGATCCGGATGTCGGCGCGAATGTTGTCGCGGCAGATCAGCCCCTCCCGGCCGGTCCGCGCGATCTCGATCGTCTTCACCGAGATGTCCATGACCTCAGCCCTGTGCAGGACCGGCAGGACGATGGCGCCGGTGAACGTGACGTCGACCCTGCGGACCTTGGAGATGATCAGCGCCTTGCCCTGTTCGATCTTGCGGAACAGGCGGCTGACGGCGAACAGCACACCGATCACGATGAGCACGGCCACGCCGAGCACAACGAGGAAGCCGGTGGTGATGATGGTCATGGGAGCTCCCTGTGTCCGGGGGTGGGACCAGTAGGTGCGGGGACGACCCAGAAGAACTCGCCGTCCCGGTCGTATTCGTAGATCACCGCCGTGCTGCCCGCGGTGAAGGTGTCGGTGCCGGTCTGGCGAACCTGCACGATCGCGCTGGAGCCGTCGGCGGCGGTGACCTCGGCCTGGCCGAACGTGTCGGTGACGCTGCCGGTGCGGATCACGCACTCGCGGCCGACGAACGCGGTGCGGGAGTCGCCGCTGGTCTCCGGGAAGAGTCGCCGCAGCGGCACCACGAGCAAGCGGGTCGCCAGCCACGCGACGACCAGGGCGACCACCAGCACGGCCACGCTCGGCAGCGCGCCGTCGACGACGGTCGAGCCGGCCAGGCTGACGAACCAGGCGAGCAGCACGAGCACCGACAGCCCAATCGTGGCCGGCACTCCGCCCAGCCCGACGCTGCCCAGGAAGCCACCGAAGCCGCCGGCCGTGCCGCCGTCGACGACGTCGGCGTCGAGCGACTCGGTGTCGGCGCCGCCGAAGAGGACGATCAGCCAGTACGCGAGGACGACGACGAGCAGGACCGTGAACAGGATGGTGGGGAACTCGAGGACCGCATTGAGAAACTCACCCATCGCCCCTGTCCATCCCCCTCACTCGTTAGGGATCATGGTGGCAGGCTCCGTCAAGACCCGCTCGTCCTCGCCGCCGGCTGGGCTAGGGCTCTTACGCGGAAAAGTCAAGAGCTGCGTGGCGTAGCGCCGGGCCCGTTTACGCGGTACAAACATCCCACCCACTTCTTTTCGGTCCTGTTACAAGTCCCGGCTCGGTGAGAGCGCTCTCCTAGTCGGGCTTGCTCATCCGGGCCGCAAGACCCCTGAACAGGCAGGTCGATGAGCACCGCTACACGACGGGGCGAGAGAGCGCTTACCCGTCGGGTCAGCACCTCGGCCGCCTGTTCAAGCCGTCTTGAGCGGGCCGACGTTCTCCGCCAACCGTTTGCCTGTCCAGCAGGAAGGACGAACTGCATGACAATCCAGCCCCCCGGTAGGCTGGGTCTCGCCAGCCCGCGCTTACATCCTCGGCACCTCGGCCGGGCGTTCGTGGTCGGGCTCGTGCTGACCACCGCCGTCGCGACGGCGGGAACGGCCGCCGCCGCGCCGCCCCCCAGCAGCTGGGACCTCGGATCGAACGTCACCGTCTTCGACCCGAGCATGCCGGTCAGCAACATTCAGGCGACCCTCGACGCGGCCCATGCCGCGCAGGTCGACAACGAGATGGGCACCGCGCGCCACGCCTACCTGTTCAAGCCCGGAACATATGGCACCGCGCAGCAACCGCTGCAGATCAAGCTCGGTTACTACACCGAGATCGCCGGCCTCGGCGCGTCGCCCAACGACGTGGTCATCAACGGCAAGGTCGACGTCTACAACCGCTGCCTGGAGAACGGGGGCACGAGCAACTGCCTCGCGCTCGTCAACTTCTGGCGCACGCTGTCCAACCTGTCGATCAACATCAACGCCGCCGGGCAGGACGGCTGCCGGGCCTCGGCGGACTTCTGGGCCGTCTCCCAGGCCGTGTCCATGCGCCGTCTCAACATCAGCGGCGCCAACCTGTCGCTGATGGACTACTGCACCGACGGCCCGCAGTACGCCAGCGGCGGCTTCATCGCCGACTCCAAGCTGCCGTTCGTCATCAGCGGCTCGCAGCAACAGTGGCTGACCCGCAACAGCGAGGTCGCCGGCTGGTCCAACGGCGTGTGGAACCAGGTCTTCTCCGGTGTCGTCGGCGCTCCCAGCGAGGCCGACTTCCCCGACCCGCCCTACACCACGCTGGACACCACCCCGGTGAGCCGCGAGAAGCCGTACCTGTTCGTCGACGCGCAGGGCAAGTACAACGTCCGCGTCCCCGCCGCCCAGCGCAACAGCCGCGGCATCACGTGGGGCAACGGCACGACGCCGGGCCGCACGATCCCGCTCACGAACTTCTACGTCGCGCGTCCGTCGGACTCGGTGCAGGTCATCAACAACCAGCTCGCCCGCGGCCTGAACCTGCTGCTCACCCCGGGCGTGTACGACATCGCGCGCAACATCGAGGTCAAGCGCCCCGACACGGTGGTCCTCGGTATCGGCCACGCCACGCTCACCGCCGTCAACGGGTCCACTCCGATCGACGTCGCTGACGTCCCCGGCGTCGTCATCGCCGGCGTCACGATCGACGCGGGTCTGACCGAGTCGCCGGTCCTGCTGCGCGTCGGCAAGCCGCACGGCAACCGCCCGAGCTCGGCCAGCAACCCGACGACGCTGTCCGACGTGTACTTCCGCGTCGGTGGACCGCACGTGGGCAAGGCCGGCATCGCGCTCGAGGTCAACAGCGACAACGTGCTCATCGACCACACCTGGGTGTGGCGCGGCGACCACGGCGTCGAGGGCTTCACCGACACTCAGCGCTGGAAGACCAACATCGGCCGTAACGGCGTGGTCGTCAACGGCGACAACGTGACCGCACTGGGCCTGTTCGTCGAGCACTTCCAGCAGTACAACACCGTCTGGAACGGCAACAACGGCACGACGATCTTCTACCAGAACGAGCTGCCCTACGACCCGCCGACCCAGGCCGACTGGATGAACGGCAAGGTCAAAGGCTGGGCCGCCTACAAGGTCGCCGACTGCGTGAAGACCCACCGTCTCTACGGCGGCGGCGCCTACGTGTTCAACCAGAACAACCCGTCGATCCAGACTGAGAACGGCTTCGAGGTTCCCAAGACCCCGGGCGTCCAGCTGCACCACATCATGACCGTCAACCTCAGCGCCGGAACGATCAATCACGTCGTCAACGGCGTGGGCGGCCCGGCCGATACGACCAGAATCGGCTCGCCGGTCTTCATCGCGCACTACCCCGCCCCGTAGCACAACAGCACCACCACCGACCGACCGACAGGGCCGCAGCGTTCAGCTGCGGCCCTGTTCGCGCCTCGGACGTGGATACCCAGACGACGATGCTGGTACTGGGCCAAGAGCCCGACATCGACCCCGACCGGCTCAGTTTTTCACCAGCACCTCCGGATCGTCCGCCGCGGCGCCATCGGCTCCGCGGCCACTCCCTTGAGGACTGGACCCAGGCGCTGTCGGCCGCTATATCACCATTTTAGTTCCAATCATCATGATCGACTTGCGTTAAGCAGCACCGGATCTCGGTAGCAATTATGACATTTAGACACATGAATTCCGGATTGGAACAGTGGTGCGATCGTCTGCTCTTGGGCGGCCAGCACAAACGTCAAATCCGTCTGGAACCGAGGCACCTCAACGAGTTCCTGGGCGTGGCTTTCTACCTCAGCACGAACTACAACGACCGCGTCGGGTGCACCACGCAGGGTTCAAGAGGGAACTTGGTCGGCGACTAAAGGTTAAGTACCACCAGTGGGTGGGAGGATTCGGAGCCCACTGCGGCTAAGCTGCGGTAGCGCTCGGTCCTCGGTCTGGCTCGCTCGATGAGTCGGACCGGTGACCGGGTGTTTCATTGTGTTCGCAAATCGTGGCTGCGCGGCGACCTGCGCGAGCTTACATGGTCGACCCCGACCGACGCGACCGAACGGGCACACAATGACCGCGATCTGCATTGCGGTTGATTAATCATGTAAACTGCCGCGATTCAACCGTCTCTGTTAGAAGAGGACGTCCTTCATCTTGCCTGTACTCGAGTTGTGCCAGGTCACGCGGACTCATGGCGGAGGAGAGATCGAGGTCCAAGCGCTCCGGGGCGTTTCTTTGTCGGTCGACGCCGGCCAATTGCTCGCGGTCATGGGGCCGTCCGGCTCGGGAAAGTCGACCCTGTTGAACCTGGCGGGGGGCCTGGACCGTCCGACGACGGGTGACGTGTACGTCGAGGGCCAACGGCTCGGGGACCTATCGCGTGATCAACTGGCCAGGCTGCGGCGGCAGCGGGTGGGTTACGTCTTCCAGGCGTACAACCTGCTTCCGAGCCTGACGGCGGCGGAGAACGTGGCGCTCCCTCTGGAGCTCGACGGCGGGCGGCTTCGCAGAATCCGCCAGATCGCGGTCGAAGCGTTGCGGGAGGTGGGTCTTGCGGGCATGGAGCACCGCTTTCCCGATCAACTCTCCGGCGGCCAGCAGCAACGGGTGGCGATCGCCCGGGCGCTCATCGGCAAGCGCCGGCTCGTCTTGGCCGACGAGCCGACCGGCGCGTTGGACTCGGAGACCGGCGAGGCCGTGATGCGGCTGCTCCGCGCCAGGGTCGAGGCAGGGGCCGCGGCGGTGATCGTCACGCATGAGTCCCGCCTCGCGCGCTGGGCCGACAGGGTCGTCGTGCTTCGCGACGGTCAGGTCGCGGAGACCGCCATGCCGCGTGCGGCGACATCGGCTGTGTATGGGCGGACGACATGAGCGCCTGGCGTGCCGCGTTGCGGATCGCGTACCGGGAGGCGCGCCGTCACAAGGGGCGCTCGGCGTTGGTCATCGGCATGGTGCTGGTGCCGATTCTCGGACTCACCTTCGCGGCGGTGACGTTCGACATGTTCCAGCTGCGCCCTGCCGAGGAGTTCGCGCGGCAGGCGGGAGCGGCTGACGCCGCGGTGGTCTGGCGATCGAACGGGGCTCTGCTGCAAGACTGGCGGGGTAGGAACGTGTCGAGCGAGACCGCCGGTCCACCGCCCGAGGGTGTCGACGCCGCTCGCGTGCTGAAGGTCCTGCCGTCCGGGAGCCGCGTCATTCCGCGTGATCGCGCGGTGGTGACCTTGCGGACGACCGCGGGTGTCGGCGATCTCAACGCGTACGCCGTCGACGCGGCCGACCCGCTCACCGGCGGGCTTGTGCGGGTCCGAGAGGGTGTCGCCCCGCGGACAGCCCAGGAGATCGCGGTCACCGCACGCGCAGGCGAGCGGCTCGGCGTCGGTATCGGCGGAACCGTGCGATCCGCCCGCGGCGAGGACACCTGGCGGGTGACCGCCATCGTCGAGTTTCCAGCGGACCTCGGACAGGTGGTGCTGTTCGGCGCCGCATCGATGCCCGCGGACGCTGAGCGCCGGGAATCGACCCTGTGGCTGTCCGACACCCCACACCCCGTCACATGGAGCGACGTCGAGCGGCTGAACACCAAAGGCCTCGTCGTCATGTCGCGCGCCGTCTACGGCGATCCTCCGCCTCCTGGCCGGACCGCGTACCCAAACGACGGCATCGACGGCGACGCCGGTACTCCGCCACTCAATCTCGCTCTGGTGATCGGCGGTCTCGTGCTGCTCGAGGTCGTGCTCCTGGCCGGTCCGGCGTTCATCGTGGGCGCGCGCCAGCGGCAGCGGGATCTCGCGTTGGTCGCCGTCAACGGCGGCAGGCCGGCTCACCTGCGCAGGATCGTCCTCGCGGACGGCGTGGTCGCCGGCGCGGCCGCGGCGATACTCGGCGTCGGTCTCGGCATAGCGATCGCATTCGCGCTGCGCCCGGTGATGGAGAACGACCTCGTCGGAGCCCGGGCCGGCGGCTACCGGGTCTTTCCGCTCGCCCTCCTGGGCGTCGCCGGGCTCGGCGTCCTCGCCGGTGCCCTAGCCGCGATGGTTCCGGCATTCACGGCCGCCAGGTTCAACCTCGTCGCGGCACTTGCCGGCCGGCGAGGCATCCTGCGCTCCCGGCGGCGCTGGCTCGTCGTGGGCATGGCGATCGTCGGTGCCGGGGCGGCCAGCAGTGCGTACGGCGCGCTCACGGTGAGCCCGAACGCGCTCGTCACCGGCCTGATCATGGTCGAATGCGGCCTGATCTTCTGCATTCCCGCACTGATCGGCCTCCTGTCCCGGCTCGGGCCGTTCACGCCCCCGTCGCTGCGCATCGCCTTGCGCGACATGGCACGCAACCGGGCCTCCGCCGCTCCCGCGATCTCGGCGGTCATGGCGGCGGTGGCCAGCAGCGTGGCGATCGGCGTCTACCTGACCAGCAACGCAGGCCGCGAGGAGGCGATGTACCAGTCGGGCTTGCCAAGCGGATACGTCACGATCGACTACGTCGACGATGCCGAGCGCCTGACCAAGATGGGCGCGGACAATCCGGTGATCGCCGCGGCCAAGTCGACACTTCCAGTGAAGGACCTCACTGAAACGCTCGGTTTCACCTGCGCCGGCACCGTTGCGTCCGGCGACTTCTGCACCATGTTCATGGTCCGGCCGCCTGACCGGCGCTGCTTCATGCTGGATCTCCCCCGGCCCTACACCGCGGAGCAGCAGCGTCGAGCACTGGCCGACCCGCGATGCGATGCCGACGGGGCCGGAGCCCCTCCGGGCAGTTCGCTCATGGGTGTCGTCGACGATCCGCGGCAACTCGGAATCCTCACCCAGGCGTCGGCTGCCGAGTTGGCCGAGGCCGAGAAGATGCTCAAGTCGGGCGGGATCGTCGTGCGGGATCGGAATTATGTGCAGGACGGCAAGGCCACGCTGGCGGTTCTCGATTCGCGTGTGAGCGGCCAATCCCAGCTCCCGGACCAGCTACCGACCGTCGCGGTGCCGGCGTATGTACTGACCACGGGGTACGGTGATGCCGGCCAGATGTTCATCGCATCGTCGGCGGTGACGAAGGCCGGCCTGGCTTTCCGGCCGAACGGGGTTGTCGTGGCGACCACCCGCATGCCGAGCCAGGCCGAGGAGGACCGGCTGAAGCAGGAACTCCTCATCGTCTCGAACGATGTCAGTAAGTACGCTTCGGTCGAGCGCGGATCCCATCGCCGGACCGACCCGAGGGTTGCCATACTCGCGGTGGTCGCCGCGTTCATCACCCTGGGGGCGACCGGCGCGGCGACCGGGCTTGCCGCGGCCGACAGCCGTGCGGACCTCTCAACCCTGGCTGCGGTCGGGGCGAGCGTCCGGATCCGGCGGGCACTCTCGCTCGCCCAATCCGGGCTGATCGGGGGACTGGGCAGCGCACTCGGCCTCATCGTCGGTGCCGGCGCGGCGCTGACCATCCTGATGAGCCACAACCGTTCCACCGCGGGACAGTGGCCGAGGTCGACGCCGTTCTCGCTCCTGGTGCCGTGGGCGACGGTCCTGGTGCTGGTCGCGGTACCGCTGTTCGGAATGCTCGGCGCCGGGCTGCTGACCCGTTCGCGGCTCCCGGTCGAACGGCCCCAGGGGTAGCAGCCGCCGGCGGCGATGATCAGGCCGGCCAGTGGTTCGGCTGGGCGGTGTTGCTCGCGTGCCTCACCCCTGGCCATCAGTCCAGGGGTGAGGCTACTGTCCTCCGTAGCCTGGGCCGGTCGGCAGTGTGCGGGCAGGCGGGACCCGCCAGGTGCGTGGGTAGGGTTGCCGCCACGGGCGCGAGAGGGGCGGCACGATGGGTCTGGAGAACCTGGGCGGCTGGCACCTGGTGGTGATCGTCCTGGTCGGGTTGTTCGTCTTCGGACCCGACCGGCTGCCGAAGGCGATCAGCGACGGGCTGCGGATGCTGCGCACGGTGCGGCAAATGGCCCGCGATGCGACCGGTGACCTCGGCCGGGAACTCGGCACTGACCTGCGGCTGGAAGATCTGCATCCGAAGACGTTCGTGCGCAAGCATCTCCTCAGCGAGGCCGACGAGGCGGCCCTGCGCAAGCCGCTGCAGGACCTTTACGACGACGTACGCGAAACGGCCCAGCACGTACACCGCGACGCGCGGACCGCCGTAGCCGCCGCTAACACCGGCGCCCGGGAGACGGCCGGGCCGGCGGCCCCACCGGCGGCGCGTCCGTCGTGGGACGACGTGACCTGATCCCAACGCCGGCATCACCGACGTTGGCCGCCGCAGGACCGCCGAAATGAGTCCTGAACCCGCCGGAACAAGGCTTCACGCGGGCGACCCGAACGGCTCGGGATCGTACCGACGAAAGGGATACCTGATGGTGATGTCCACTGTGGAACGCTCGATGGGTGGGCTGTGATGGGCTGGTTTCAGGCGGCGGTCCTGGGCCTGGTCCAGGGCCTGACGGAGTTTCTGCCGATCTCATCGAGCGCGCATCTGCGCCTGGTGTCGGCCGGTCTGGGATGGCAAGATCCGGGTGCGGCGTTCACCGCGGTCAGCCAGCTGGGCACCGAGGCCGCGGTACTGATCTACTTCCGCTCTGACATCGCGTCCATCGTCCGCGCGTGGACGGTATCGCTGTACACCCCGCAACGACGCAGAGACCCGCAAGCCCGGCTGGGCTGGTACGTCATCGCCGGCACCATTCCCATCGCGGTCCTGGGCCTGACATTCCAGGACACCATCGAGACCGCATTTCGCGACCTGAGGCTGATCGGCACGACCCTCATCGTCTTCGGGCTGGTGCTGGCCATCGCCGACCGGCTGGCCCGCAACACCAAGCCCCTCAGCGAGCTGACCCTCCCACACGCGCTGGGCTACGGGTTCGCACAAGCGTTGGCCCTGATCCCCGGCGTATCCCGGTCCGGCGGCACCATCAGCGCCGGCCTCGCCCTCGGATACCGGCGCGAAGCCGCCGCCCGCTACTCGTTCCTCCTGGCGATCCCCGCGGTACTGGCCTCGGGACTTCTCGAGCTGACCAAGATCGGCGACGGCGAAGCGAGCCCAGCATGGGGCCCGACAATCCTGGCAACGGTGATCGCCTTCGTCGTCGGCTACGCCGTGATCGCCTGGTTCCTGCGGTACATCTCAACCCACAGCTTCGTCCCGTTCGTCATCTATCGCGTAGCCCTCGGTGCGCTCGTGATCGGGCTGGTCAGCTTCGACGTCCTGGCACCGGACGCAGGCATGATCAACTAGCGGCACCGAATCGCCTGGCATCGGACGGTCTCCGCCGCAGCGGCTGACGCCAGATCGTTCCCTCGGATTCACCCGCATGTCATGGTCGCGCTTTCGCACGTTGGATGATCACCGCCACGCTCGCCGTCAACATCCAAACTGCCAGCGAGGAGCACGCATGATGCGCTTCAGATCGCCGTCGCGCCGTGCCGCGGCACTCGGGGCGGCAATCGCCGTCGCGATCGGGGCCGGGGTCGCCGCGCTCGCGCCGGTCGCGTTCGCCGCCCCGGGAGCGCCGGGCACCCGGCCGGACTTCTGCGGCCACGACCAGCGCAAGACGCCGTTCGCGCAGTACCTGTGCGCCGAGGCCGGAGACCTGCTCGACGTCCGCATCGGCGACGTGCACCCGACGCAGCCGTCACTGGGCTACGACGAGGTCTACTACAAGCTGGGCCGCTACACCCTGGGCAAGGACGCGATCAACAAGAAGTTCGACGACTGGTGCGAGGCCGACGGCCGGATCGCCGCCGCGACGGCCGCGCCCGGCGCGCGGCTGGACGACCCGTCCTCCTTCACGTGCCGGCTCGCGGTCGGCGCCGAGACCGCGGACAGCATCGCCGTGATGAAGACCGTGGTGGTCGGCCCCGGCGGCGAGCCGTTCCTCACCGACGGGCACCACACGCTCACGTCGTTCTACGAGACCCCCGACGGCGGCGCCGACCTGCACGTCCGGCTGCGGGTGCAGGCCAACTACAGCCGCCTCACCCGCCAGGACTTCTGGGCGCAGATGCAGGCACACAAGTGGGTGTACCTGCGTGACCCGCAGGGCAACCCGACCAAGGTGAACAAGCTGCCGACCAGCGTGGGGCTGGCCAACTTCACCAACGACAAGTACCGCAGCCTGCTCTACTTCGGCCGCGACATCGGCTACGCCCAGAACGGGCTGCCGTTCCAGGAGTTCTACTGGGGCGGCTGGGTCCGCGCCGCCAAACCGATCGACCTGACCACCTGGAACGCGAACGATCACGCCAGCTACCTGGCCACCGTCAGGACACTGACCGAGACGATGACCGCGCTGCCCAAGAACACCGCCATCGACAGCGGGTTCACCGCCGCGCAGCTCGGCGCGCTGGACCAGTGGAACGACGGCAAGGCCGCCAACAAGGGCGAGTTCGACAAGCTCAGCAAGCCGTACTCCGACGCCAAGCCGGGCAAACTGGCCTACGCCCTGGAGTACAAGCGGGTGCACGGCCTGGGCTGATGCTCGCCCGGCTCCGACGGGTGAACACCGAACAGCGTCAACTGCGCTTGTAGCCGCTCGGCGACACTGGCTCGCCGAGCGGCTTCCCGTTCCGGCGGTTCGGGGCGTTGACGGTGATACTCCCGGTGCTCGGTCCAGCCGGGTAGCGCTCAGCGGCTTCGGCGGCGAGCGCCCGGCCGGGCCTGGGCGGAGAAGGCCGCCGCACTGGAGGCTCCTGTCGGGGCGGAGCGCGTCGCCGATGCGGCCTGCGCGGGCTTGCCGCCGCGCCGGCCCCGGCTGCCCCGTGCGGGCTGTGTCTCGTGGCGCTGTGTCTCGGGCCGTGGGGCGGCGAGCGTCCGCGCCGACTCGGGGATCAGCGTCCGTTCGCCAGGGGCGAGCTCGCGCAGCAGCGCGTCACCCGGCCTCAGGCGGGTGGTGGTCGCCGCGACACCGGCCCGGCGGGTCAGCTCCCGCACCTCGGGCGCCTGAACGTCCGTCATCAGCGTGACGACCGTCCCGGCCGCGCCGGCCCGGGCGGTGCGCCCCGAGCGGTGCAGGTATGCCTTGTGCTCCGCCGGCGGGTCGGCGTGCACGACCAGGGCCACGTCGTCGACGTCGATGCCGCGAGCGGCGATGTCGGTGGCGACCAGCGTGCGCACATCGCCGTCGGAGAACGCCCGCAGGTTTCGGGTGCGCGCGGCCTGGGCCAGGTTGCCGTGGAGCTCCACGGCGGACACGCCGGCCGCGACGAGCCGGCGAGTGAGGATCTTCGCGCCCCGCTTGGTGCGCGTGAACACGACGGTCCGGCCCGGCGCGGCGGTCAGCTCGACCAGCACGGCGAACCGCTCGTCGGCGTGGACGTGCAGGACGTGGTGCGTCATCGCGGCGACCGGCGAGAGCGTCGAGTCGACGCTGTGCTCGACCGGGTCGGTGAGGAACCGCCGCACCAGGACGTCGACGCCGGCGTCCAGCGTGGCGGAGAACAACAGGCGCTGCCCGCCGCGCGGGGTCTGCTCCAGCAGCCGCTTCACGGTCGGCAGGAAGCCGAGGTCGGCCATGTGGTCGGCCTCGTCGAGGACGGTGATCTCGACGGCGTCCAGGTGCGCGTGGCCGGCCTCGACGTGGTCGGCGAGGCGGCCGGGGCAGGCGACCAGGACGTCGACCCCGGCGCGCAGGCCGGCGATCTGTGGTCCGGTGGCCACGCCGCCGAAGACGGTCATCGTCCGCAGCTTCAGCGCCTTGGCCAGCGGGGCCATCACGGCGTCGATCTGGGCCGCCAGCTCGCGGGTGGGTCCCAGGATCAGCGCCCGAGGCCGCCCGGCCCGCCGTGGCGCCGCGCCCGCGGCCAAGCGGGTGAGCACCGCCAGCACGAAGGCGTAGGTCTTGCCCGATCCGGTGCGGCCCCGGCCGAGCACGTCCCGCCCGGCGAGTGCGTCGGGCAGGGTCGCGGCCTGGATCGGGAACGGCCGGTGCACTCCGGTCGCGGCCAGCACGCGGACGAGCGCGCCGGGCACGCCGAGGTCGGCGAAGGTCGGGGAAGTGGGCGAGGTGGTCTGTTGCGGGCGGCGTGCCGCCATGAAGGCTCCGTACGTCGAAGGGGATGTCCCGCCCGGCGCTGACCGTTTCGGCCGCGGCGCGTGGCGTCGGACATCGAACCCGGCCCGCAACGATGGCCGGGCCGCGCCGTCAGTCTACCTGAATCCGCTACCGGACCTCGGTGCCAGCTTTCTAGCGGTGAGCAGAGTGCCGACGCCGGCCGATCAGGGCGCGACGGCCTGCCATCGGCTCTGCCCGTCCATCCATGCCCCAGCCAGAATCTCCGCCGACTGCCGGCCCGGACACTGATAGATCTTCGACCGGCCGCCGCCGGTTCGGGCCTCGACCTCCCACGACTCACCATCGGTGCGGATGTACACGTCGCGACGTCCTCGTGTGGTGCGGTCGCCGTTCCACCAGTGACTCTCGGTTCTCACCCACCGACCGTATATCACCAGGTCCGAGCAGGGAACGTTCACGATCTTGGCATCATGCGAGCACGTACGGTTACCGCAGGCCGGTTGTCATGGTCAATATCGCACTGCGTGTTCGAATGATCACCAACGATAGTTGGAATGCCGCGTACGAGGAGATCAACACCTCCGCCGAGCGCGGCTGGCTTTGAGACACTTGGATGCGGCGGCGGATTGGCCGGCAAGACGCTCGCGGAGAGCCAGGCGACCGTCGAGGAGATCCAGGGCACGCTCGGCGACGCCACCGCCAACCCGCCGGACGTGACCGGCAAGCTGGCGGTCATCGACGACAACCTCGGCCGGGTGTGCAAGGGAAAGTACTGAGGCTCAGCTGCTGGTCTCGGGAGGGGGCCCTGGCGTGGTCAACCGCGCCAGGGCCCCCTCCGGGCGCACAACCCCCCGTTGCAGTCGGTTGCGCCACCCCGATGAGACCCCTTAGGCGAGCGTGCCCAGCCAGGCCTGCCACGCCTCGGTTTCGGCCGACCGGTCACGGTCGTCGAAGTAGTGCGCGGTCGCGAACATCACGTCGTTGTAGCCGTGGATCAGCACGTACATCGCGTCGTCGGTGCGCATACCGACGAAACTCGGCGAGCCGACGAACTCCACGACGCCGTCGACAGGCTCGATACCGGGCACGGCGAGCCGGGCCGGCTGCCCGTCCGCCGCGTCGGTGCCGGCACCGATGGCCGAGGTCATCGCCGCCCACGAGTCCTTGGTGGTCGGCCCGGGCAGGAACGTCGACTGCTTCGCCGTGCGCGGCGCGAAGTGCGCGAGGTAAACCGCGAGCTTGTTCAGGTAGGCGTGGTCGCCGATCGACAGCGCGTTGTATTCCGCTTCCCAGTCGTCGCCGAGCATCCCGCTGTGCACGAACCGCACCACGGCACCGCCACCGTCGCGCGCCTCGATCAGCCACTCGTACGCCATGAACGTGCCGTCCGGGTTCTTGTCTTCCTGCGTCGCAAACCGTTGCCCCGGCTCCCACGCCGTGATGGCCGAGGTCGACGTGTTGCCGAACATCTCGAACGTGCTGGTCTTGCTGCCACTGTCGATCTCGGTGCGCCCCATGAGCCAGGAGTCGACCCCCGGCCCCGACGCGATCGCGTCCCAGACCTGGTCGGGCGTCGCGTCCACGGTGATTTCGCCGCGGACCTCGAATGGATGCGTCATGACTTGGGCCCCTCTGCTGGCGGGTCGGCATCTTCGGTGATGCTCGGGTGCACCGCGACGACAACGCGGTGCGGACGACCGGTTTCCGAGTGATATTTGCTGATAATTCCGGCGAGCGCGTCGGTCAGTTCACCGATGAACGCGGCGCGGTCGGCCGGCTTGGCGAACCGCACCTCGGCATCGAGCCCGAACGTGGCCACCGGCTTGTTGGCCCGCGCCGCGCCGTTGATGAGCGCGCCGGTCTCCCGGACCAGCCGCGCGGCGAGCGCGAGCAGCCACCGCGCCGACAGCCGGTCGGGTGACCGGGCCGGATCGGGCGCGACCGCGGCGAGCGCCGCCGGCGAGATCACATAGGCCGCGGCCGACGCCCGCACCACGCGTTCGGTCATGTTGCCCTTGCGCCGCTCCTCCACCAACTCCACGAGACCGTGCTGCTCCAGCGTCTTCACGTGGTAGTTGACCTTCTGCCGGGCAAGCCCGAGGCGCGTCGCGAGCGTGGTCGCGGTGTGTGGCTCGGCAAGCTCCGCGAGCATCCGAGCCCGAATGGGATCGAGCGAGACCTCCGCGGTGGCGGCGTCCTCGATCACTGCGACGTCCTGCATGAGTCCAGGCTGTCACCGACAATTTCTCTTGTCAAGGAGGAAATTGTTGTCCTAGGCGGCGTCAGCTGGTTGGGCATGGGCTGTCGCCGGCCCGATGTCCGGTGCGGGTGTGGGATCCGGGCGACGAGGCAGCAGGAGCGGGCTGGCGAGGATGAGCAGCCCCGCGAGCGTGATGGCCGTGCGTGGGCTGGTGGCGCTGGCGAGCAGTCCGCCGAGCGCGCTGAGGATGGCGATGGCGGCGCCGCCGCTGATCGACCAGGCCGACAGGGTGCGGACGATGCGGTCGTTGGGGGTGTGCTGCAGTCGGTAGGTGGCCAGTACCGGGTTGTACAGGCTCATGCTGATGATGATCGCGAGCTCGACGGCGATCACGGTCGCGAGGCCGGCGACCCCGGGCCGGACGAAGGCGAGGCCGATCAGCCAGACCGCGCGCAGCGTGCCGACGGTGCGGAGGATGCGATGCTGGCCGTATCGGGCCACGACCCGAGGAGCCAGGCGTGAACCGATGAGTCCGCCGACGCAGGGTGCGGCGAAGGCGAGGCCGTACTGCCAGGGTGGAAAGCCCAGTTCACCGAGCAGCAGTACCGCCAGCAGCGGCTCGGTGGCCATGATCAGTCCGGCGACGAGCAGCTGGTTGAGGTAGAGCGCCCGCAGGCCGGGATGGCTCAGGAGGTGCCGCCAGCCGTCGAGCAGTTCGCCGGCCCGGACCCGGCTCTGGCCGGCGCGCTGCGGGGGTTCCTCGCGGCCGCGAATCGCCGTGATGCCCAGCGCGGAGAGCAGGTAGCTGAGCGCGTCGGCCACGATCGTGGTCACCGGCCCGAACACGCCGATCGCCGCCCCGCCCAGCGGCGGCCCGACCGCGATGGAGCTCCACGTCGTCGACTCGAACCGCGCGTTGGCCACGAGCAGGTCATCCGGCCGGACGAGGGTCTTGAGGTAGGCGCCGCCGGCGGCGGTGAAGGCGATTTTGGCCGCGGCGGCCACGGCCGAGACGACCAGCAACTGGAAGAAACTGAGCCGGCCGAAGGCGTAGGCGACCGGGATCGTCAGCATGACCGCGAACCGGACCAGATCCATCGCGATCATCACCGGTCGCTTGCGGCGGAACTCCACCCACGGGCCGAGCGGCAACGCGATCAGCGCGCCCACTGCCGGCCCCACCGCCGCCAACGCGGACACCTGCGCGGGACCGGCATGCAAGACCAGCACGGCGATCAGCGGCAACGCGCCGAAGCCCAGCCCGGAGCCGTAGGCGCTGACCGCGTACGCCATCCACAGCCATCCGAACTGCCGACCCAGGGATCGTCTCGCAGCCAAGTTCCACACCCGCCCGATCCGAAACGATTCGCCGTTGTCCACTGCGATCACAGCCAGGCCGGAAATAGGGGAGATGGGCATAGTACGCTCTCGCGGCATGAGTCACGGGGGACTTCTGGTGCGCGGATTGTCAGGCCGATCAACCGCCGTGCGAGCGCTGACGGTCGCCATCGTGCTCATGCTCGTCGCCGGCTGCAGCGACCCGGTCCAGCAGCCCGGTGCGACCCGCTGGACCCCGCCGGGCACACAGGCTCCGGGCGACGCCCGGTGGCCGGACCGAGTTCAAGTCGACCACGACTCAGGCACGCTCGCCGCCCCGGGCTTCAACGCACTCGTCGACTCCGCTGCCCCCGGCTGGGCATCGGCGCCCGACACCACCGCGGCTGAACTGCTGGCACTGAACAACGGGTTCGACGGCCCAGTCGAGGTCTATCTCCACCAGGAGACCGATAAAGGCGAGGCAGTCGTGACCGTGACCCTCACCAGGCTCGGCGATGACTCGGTCAAGGCGATGCGCTACCGCGTTGTGTTCGATCGGGGCGACGACGGGCGGTACCGGTTCGTCTCGGGCAAGCGGACCACGCGCTGCCAGTCCGGGCGGGGACACCAGACCTTCGAGACGAGCCTTTGCTCCTGACGCCGGCCGATCGGTCTCTCGCTATGTGCGGAGCAGGGGGCGGCTCACCGCGGCGGTCAGGGTCACGATGGCGGCGGCGAAGCCCAGCAGTGCCACTGGTGCGCTGATCAGCTGGGTCAGCACGCCGAGGCCGAGGACCGGGATGGCCAGGCCGAGGTACCCGCCGAGGAACAGGCCGGCGAGGGCTTCGCCGCGGATCGCGGGCGGTGCCAGGTCGACCACGGTGGAGATCGCGCCCTTGAGCAGCGCGCCCGCGCCGGCGCCGGCCAGCACGCCGCCCGCCAGGAACGCGGGCAGGGACTCGGCCCACACCGCGGCGGTGAGCGTCGCCAGGCCGAGCGCGACCAGGGCCAGGCCCGCGGCCAGCTGGTCGCGTGTGGCGCGGCGGCGCAGCAGCACCTGGGCGAGGGCGCCGCTGCCGAAGACCAGCGAGGCCACCGCGCCGGCGAGGACGCGCGACGGGTGGTGCAGCGTGCCGGCGACGAAGGCGGGGGCCAGGGAGGTGAACAGGCCCAGGACCGACAGCGACGTGAAGGCGCCGGCGGCCGCGGCGAAGTACCGTGGGCGTGTCTCGGCCGGCACGTCGACGCGCTGCGGGCGGTAGCGGCGCGACCGCACCGCGACGGTCTCCGGTACGAGCGACACGGCCAGCGCGGAGGCGAGCAGCAGTCCCAGGAAGACGAGGTACGGCGTGCGCAGCGGCGCGGACGCGTACTGCGCCAGCAGGCCCGACGTGATGGGTCCCAGCGCGAAGCCGCCCAGGTTGGCCACGGTCGCGACCAGGTCGCCGCGGGCACGGCCGGCGCCGGGACGGGCGGCGGCGTGCAGCTCGGACAGGTGCGCGGTCGCCGTCGCGGTGATCATGCCGATGCCGAGGCCGGACAGCACCCGGGCGGCGATCACCACGCCGAGCGACGTCGAGGTCAGGAACAGCGTCGCGGAGACCGCCTCCAGCAGGACCGCCGGGAGCAGCACGCGGCGGCGGCCCAGCCAGTCCGACACGTGCCCGGCGAGGAACAGGCTGACGATCACGCCGAACGCGTACGCGGCGAACGCGACCGTCACGGCGATCGTCGAGTACCCGTCATGGCGCTGGTACAGCGCCCAGAGCGGGGTCGGCACGACGCTGAACGCCAGCGACGTGGCGAACGCGAGCGCGATCACCCAGAAACCCTGGTCGTGGCTGAACCCGCGGACGCGGGCGGCCCGCGGGACCGCCGGGTGGGACAGGACGGTGGTCATGTCGCCCAATGTCCCCTGCCGATATCAGCACCGACAACGAATCTTCGTGCTGGCCAGCATCACCAAATGCGATGATGCTGGCCGTGGAGCTGCGGCATCTGGTGTACTTCGTGACCGTCGCCGAGGAGCGGAACTTCACGAGGGCGGCGCAGCGGCTGCGCGTGGTGCAGTCGGGGGTCTCCGCCGCCGTCCGCGCCCTGGAGCGTGAGCTCGGTGCGCAGCTGTTCGAGCGCAGCTCGCAGCGGGTCGTCCTCACCGACGCGGGCGCCGCCCTGCTGCCGGCCGCCCGCGCCACCATCGACGCCGCCCAGGCCGCCCGCGACGCCGTCGCCGAGGTGCGCGGCGGTCTGCGCGGCGAGCTGCGCATCGGCACGCTGATCTCGGTGGGCTTCGTCGACCTGCCCGGCCTGCTGGGCCGCTTCCGCGCCGAGCACCCGGCCGTCGACCTGCGCCTGCGCGCGGCCCCGACCGGCTCCGCGGGTCTGGCCGCCGACCTGCTCGGCGGCGAGCTCGATGTGGCGTTCCTGTCGCTGTCCGGCCGCGCGCCGACCGGCCTGTCGGTGCGTACCCTGGCCGCCGAGCCGATCGTCGCCGTGCTGCCGGCCACCCACCCGCTCGCCGGCCGTCCCCGGCTGACCCTCGCCGACCTCGCCGACGAGCCGTTCGTCGACTCGCCGCCCGGGTACGGCAACCGCACCGAGGTCGACCGGGGCTTCGCCGCCGCCGGCCTGAGCCGCCGCGTGGCCCTGGAGGCCGCCGACATCGCCACCGTCCGGCACTACGTCCGCGAGGGCCTCGGCGTGGCGCTCATCCCGCGCTTCTCGGCCGCCGACGAGCCGGGCCTGCGGGTCGTTCCGGTCGATGCCCGGCTGAGCTGGACCTTCGCCGTGGCCACGGCCTCGGCCCGCCGCCCCAGCGCCGCCCTGCGCGCCCTGCTGGACCTCGTCGACGACAACCGCCGCTGACCGTCTTGATGGTCGTCCACACGAATCAGCAGATGCGACTGCCGTCTTCCAGGTAGTACGTCACCGTGTCGGTCGCCGCCAGCAGCGCGGCGGCCGCCCGGCGAGCGAGCAGCGGGGACAACCGTTGCTCCGCCTCGGCGAGCGTGCACCACGCCCAGCCGCGCAGCTCGTCCGCGGGGAACTGGATCTTCGCGGTCGCCTCCGCACCGAGCATGCCGCCGTCGTAGAGGAACATCACGCCCTCGGTACGACCCGGTCGTGGCGGCACCCAGTCGACGACCAGCAGCCGGCCGGGCGACATCGTCAGGCCGAGCTCCTCTTCGACCTCGCGCCGCGCGGCGTCGTACGGCGACTCGTCACCCTCGACGGTACCGCCGGGCAGCTCCCAGTCGTCCTTGTACACCGGTTCGACCAGCAGGATCCGGTCAGCGGCGTCGCGGAACAGCACTCCGGATCCCATCCGCTTGCGCGGGAGCGTGGCTGTGTAGTCGCCGGCGAACGTGCTCACCAACGCAGGCTACGCCGACCCGCGAACCGGGATGGGGCCAAAATCCGGTCTACCGTCGCGGACGGCACCGCCTGAGGAGAATCGAAAATATGACCAACGACCTGGTGGAGTTCATCGAGGCACGGCTTGCCGAGGACGAGTCGATCGCCAGCATCATCTCGGCGGGCGGGTACGCACCGCAGGTGTGGGGCGTGAAACCGGACCAGCCCGGCGGCTGGCGAGAGATCCGAGCGTCCGACCGCACCGGTCCCACGGACCCCGCACAGGTGCACGGAGAGGGGGGTGAGCTGGTCGCGGTCGTGCCGGGCAGCCGCAACCAGCACATCCATATCGCCCATCACGATCCCGCCCGGGTGCTTCGCGAGGTAGCGGCCAAGCGGCGGCGGCTCGAGCGGCACAAGCCGGGCTATGCCAGCGGTCAGGTCGAGTACGGCAGACACCATGAGGTGTACCGGCGCGAAGACGGCAAGACGATCGAGGTGCTGGTGCAAGACGACGAGCCGCGGGAGCCGAACTGGTGCCGGACCTGCGCTGAGCCGGCTCCATGCCGAGAGCTCCGCAACGACGCATCGGTCTGGTCAGACCACCCCGACTTCCCTGAATGGGCCGTCTGAGCCAGGACCGGCTTCGTCGCTCAGCCATATCGCGCCGCTACCGCGGCTGAACCGGCGGCAGGCCCCGGTCCGCCCGGCTTTCATGCCCGGGTCACGCGGCGGGCATCACCCGCGTCGAGGCCGTCTGATCCGGCCGGCGGCGGCGTAGCGTTGCCAGTGGGTACCCATTTTTGGCTCTCGCGCGCTGAGGTTACGCCGGAGAGGGAGGGCATTATGGCCTTCGAGAGAATGAAGGAATCCGCCAAGCGTGGCCTGGCGACGGGCCGGGCGCGAGTGGACGAGACGCGAGCCGAGCGGCAGCGCAGCAAGCTGCTGCAGGAGATCGGCGAAGCGAGCTACGCCGAGCACACCGGCCAGGCGACCCACGAGGCCGTCGCCAGCAAGGTCCGGGTTCTGGGCGAATTCGAGCGCTCGCTTCGCGAGAAGGCGGCGAGTCGCCCGGAGCAGCGGCGGGCGAAAGACATCATGCACCGGGGAGCCGAGTGCGTCGACGAGAACGAGAGCGTCGTGACCGCCGCCCGGAAGATGCGGGAGCTCGGGGTGGGTTCGCTGCCCATCTGCGGCACGGACGACCGGCTGCACGGCATCGTCACCGACCGCGACATCGTCCTGCGGTGCATCGCCGAGGGCCGGGAGCCCGGCCAGGTCAAGGTGCGTGACCTCGCTCAGGGTCCGCTGGCCTGGGTCGACGCCAGCGCCGACCTCAACGAGGTGCTGCGTCAGATGGAAGAGCGTCAGGTCAAGCGGCTGCCGGTCGTCGAGAACCGCCGTCTGGTCGGCATGATCAGCGAAAGCGACCTGGCCCGCAACCTCGACGAACACCGGCTCGCCGAGTTCGTCGAGAAGGTCTACGCGACCTCCTGAAGCATCGGCCGCCGACCTGCGGCGGGCGACGGCGGGAAGGTGTCGGCCTCGGGTCGGCTCATCGGCCGCTACCAGCGACGCCGAACCCGCATCGATCTGCGTGGCGGGCCCCGGGGCCACCACCCCGAAGGCCCGCCGCGTCGCCGGCGGTCACCGGCTAGCCGATGACCTGGTCGCCTAGGATCCGGCGCGCCTCGTCCGGGTTGTCGGTGCAGGTGGCGAAGACCACCTCACCGCCGCAGATCGACATGGGCAGCAAGCCCTCGATGTTGACGTTCCCATCGGTCAGCTTGCGCGCGAACCGGCCCACCTCGCCCGGCCGGTCGGCACACTTCACCTGGATGGCGGGGTGCTCGGTGTACGGGACCCTCCCGGCGTCCAACGCCGCGCGGGCGGTGTCCTCATCGGTCGCGGTGAGGAAGACGAGACCGTGGTCGCCGGCGGTCACGCCACCCAATTCGAGATTGACACCGCGCTGCCCGAGAACCTCGCCGACATGAGCCAGCTCTCCCGGCTGGTTCTTGAGATCGATGGTGAAGATCTTCATGGCAGTACCCCTTCGGGCTAGATGTCGTAGTACATGGCGAACTCGTACGGGGTGGGGCGCAGCAGGACCGGCTCGATCTCGTCGCCGCGCTTCCAGACGGTCCAGGTCTGGATCAGGTCCTGGGTGAAGACGCCGCCGTCGAGCAGGTACTCGTGGTCCGCCTCGAGCGCGTCGAGAACCTCGGGCAGCGAGCCGGGGGTCTGTTCGACATGGGTGAACTCACTCGCTGGCAGGTCGTAGAGGTCCTTGTCGATCGGGTCCGGCGGTTCGCTCTTGTTCTTGATGCCGTCGAGGCCGGCCAGCAGCATCGCGGAGAACGCCAGGTACGGGTTGGCCGCCGGGTCGGGCACCCGGTACTCCACGCGCTTGGCGTTCGGGTTGTCGCCGGTGACCGGGATCCGCGCGCAGGCGGAGCGGTTGCGCTGCGAGTACACGAGGTTGACGGGCGCCTCGAACCCGGGGACCAAGCGGCGGTACGAGTTGACCGTCGGGTTGGTGAACGCGCACAGGCTCGGGGCGTGGCGGAGCAGGCCACCGATGTACCACCGCGCGGTGTCCGACAGCCCGGCGTACCCGGTCTCGTCGTAGAACAGCGGCCGCCCGTTCAGCCACAGGCTCTGGTGGGTGTGCATGCCGGAGCCGTTGTCGCCGAACAGCGGCTTGGGCATGAACGTCACCGTGTGGCCGGCCGCCCACGCGGTGTTCTTCACGATGTACTTGTACAACTGGAGGTTGTCCGCGCAGTGCAACAGTGGCGCGAACCTGAAGTTGATCTCCGCCTGGCCGGCGGTGCCGACCTCGTGGTGCGCCTTCTCCACCGTGAAGCCGGCGTCGGTGAGGTGCGCGACCATCGCGCCGCGCAGGTCCGCGAAATGGTCGACCGGCGGCACCGGGAAGTAACCGCTCTTGTAGGGGGTCTTGTACCCGAGGTTGCCGCCGGGTTCCTCCCGGCCCGTGTTCCACCAGCCCTCGATCGAGTCGATGTGGTGGTACGCCTCATGCGTCGCCGAGGCGAACCGGATCGAGTCGAAGATGTAGAACTCGGCCTCCGGACCGAAGAACGCCGCGTCGGCGATGCCGGTCGTGATGAGGTACGACTCGGCCTTCCTGGCCACGTTGCGCGGATCGCGGCTGTACGGCTCGTGAGTGACCGGGTCGTGGACGAAGCAGTTCAGCGCGAGCGTCTTCTCCGTCCGGAAGGGGTCGACGAACGCGCTCGAGATGTCGGGGTACAGCACCATGTCCGACTCGTGGATCTTCTGGAAGCCCCGGATCGACGAGCCGTCGAAGGGAATCCCGGCGCTGAACACGCTCTCGTCGAACGAACCGGCCGGCACGTTGAAGTGCTGCATGGTGCCCAGCAGGTCGCAGAAGCGCACGTCGACGAGCTGGATGCCTTCGACCTCGAGGTACCGCAATATTTGCGCGGGATCGGTGAACACGGACCCTCCCGGTGTCAGCGCACGCGGCCGACCCCGGTCGCGGCGGTCCGGACAGTCCCTCCACCCCAACAGTACAAGCGACAACCGAGGAGATCAGCCGTACGCCGTAGCGGCCGCGTGGCGGCAGGAATCGGCGAGGAAGCAGCGTCGACAGTCCGGGACACCCACGGTGCACGTATCGAGGGCGACCTGCTGGAGCAACGGATGAACGCGCGCCAGGTCCGGGCCGTAGGCCAGCAGGTCCGCGGCGACCTGGCGGATACCCGGCTTGGTGAGGCCGCCATCGTGATCGGTGAGACCGAGCCGGAACGCGACCCGCAGCAGGTTCTGGTCGATCGGCACCGTCTCCGGGACGTCGTTGATGATCGTCGTCACGATGGCGGCGGTATGTGTGGCGACGCCGGGCAACGACATCAGGAACGTCAGCGCGTGCGGGCCGGAGGCGCCGAACAGCCGGTCGAACGCCGTCTCGCCGCGCCGGTCGAGCATCGCCGCGGTGGCGTGCAGGCGGGCGGCCTTGGCCTCACCGACCAGCCTGACCAACTGGACCAGGTGAGGCAATGGCAGGGCGGCAACTCGCCGCGGCGTGACACCACCGCAGGCGGCGGCGAGCCGGGAAAACACCGTCCGTACGGCGTCGGCGGGGCGGGCCTGGGCCAGGATGGCCAGCACGAGCGTCTCGAACGGCGAGCCGGACAACAGAATCATGCCGCGGTGGTACCGGCGCAGGGCCCGCAATGCCGGATGGCCGTCAAGAGCCAGGCCGCCGACCTGATCACCATTGCGAAAAGCGGCGGTCAGCAGCGCACGCAACGCCTCTTGTTCCGCTCCGGCCCGGAACCGGAAATGCAGTTCGCTGCCGTCGGCCTCGACCCGGACCGGAATGCCTCGTCCGTTCAGGTGAACGATGCGCTGCCAGCCGCCGTCCTCGATCGCTTGCCAGGCCAGGGCAGGGATCTGCAGTCGCATGGTGGCCTCGAGATCCAGGGCGGACTCGCAGGCAATGATCAATTCAGGAGGCATCGGCGCGCCTCCGCGGTGCTATTCGTGCCGATGCCGATACGCATTCGGAAACGCGTCACCGCAGAATAGCGATGCACACGTCCATCGTGTTACACATCTATATCTGATCATGCCCGGCGCATCCTGAGCCGGCCGGTTCGCCGCCGCGGCGGGTCAGTCCCGCCCGCCGTTGTCGCCGGGGACCGGCAGGTTTGCCGCGAGCTGGTCGACCGAGGTGAGCACCGCCGTGTACCCGGTGCTGGACAGAGCGCCGTCCTGGTGCAGCTGGTCGAGCCGGTCACGCAGGTTCGCCAGATCCGTGGCGGCCTGGTCGGCGTTGCCGCGCCTGAGGTCGCGGGCGAGGCTGTCGAGCCGGCGGGTCAGCTCGCGCGCCGTCTGGCCGTCCAGGCTCCCGTCACCGGCCTGGGCCTGCACGGCAGCGCGGGCCGCGGCCAGCACCGCCGCGACCGAGCCGCCCGGGTCGCTCGGCGTGTCACTCGGTTCATCACTCGGCGTGTCACTCGCGGTCTCGCTCGGCTCCGGGCTTGGTTCCTCGCTCGGCGTGTCGACCGGCGCCGCGCTGGACGCGTCCGTGGACGGGACGGCCGGGGTCGTGTGCGCCGGGGTGGGCGCCGCGGCCGGGTCGCCGGAGCGGCCCGGGAGGGTCCCGAGCGCGAACACAAGGGCGGCGACGGCGGTAGCGCCGAGCGCCACCAACGCGATCGCGGCCGAACGGCCCCGTCGCGGCTCCGGTGCCTGCGGCTCGCCGGGCACGGGCAGCGCGCGCGTCGCCGGGCGCACCGCGGCGCGGCCGTGGATCGGCGCCGCACCGCCCAGCGTGGCCGTTCCCTGACCGTGCGCGAGTGCGGCCGGTCCGGGGGCGCGCCCGAGAAGATCCGTCGCATCGCCGCGCGCCGGCCCGGCGATGGCGGCCAGCGCCACGCGGACCTGCGCCGCGCTCGCCGGCCGGTCCGCCGCGCGCTTGGCCAGCAGCGCGCCGACCAGGGCGGTGAGCTGCGCCGGCAATCCGGGCCGCAGGGCCGCCAACGGTACCGGCGTCTCGTGCACCTGCTGCAAGGCGACCTGGACCGGCGAGTCGGCGACGAACGGCGGACGCCCGGCGAGCATCGCGTACAGCACGCAGCCCAGTGCGTACAGATCGCTGCGGGCGTCGGCGGGCTCACCGAGGACCTGCTCGGGCGCCATGTACGCGCTGGTGCCGATCACGGTGGCGGGGGCGGTCAGCGCGGTCTGTGCCCGGTCGGTGACGCGCGCGATGCCGAAGTCGCAGACCTTCACCCGGTCCTCGCCGCCGATGAGGATGTTGGCGGGCTTCACATCCCGGTGCACCACCCCGGCGTCGTGCGCGGCCGCCAGCGCGTCGCACACCTGCTCCGCCAGGCGCACCGCCCGCCGCGGGTCCAGTGGTCCGGCGGCGAGCTCATCGGCGAGGCTGCGCCCCTGGACCAGCTCCATCACGAGGTACGGCGTGCCGTCGTCGACCCCCACGTCGTGCACGGCCACGATGTTCGGGTGCGACAGCCGCGCCACGGTGCGTGCCTCACGCTCGAACCGCTTCGGCAGCGACGGATCGGCGCTGCCCTTGTCATGCAGCAGCTTCACGGCCACGGGCCGGCCCAGCCGCGCGTCGACGGCCTGCCACACCTCGGCCATGCCGCCTCGGCCGATGACCGATCGCAGCTCGTACCGGCCGCTCAACACACGCCCCACCACGGTGCTCAACCCTCGCATAACCGCCCGGTCCTACCGAAGGGGACGTCACGGCGTGTCACGGTGGCGGACCGCACGGTGGCCCTCCGCCCGTTGGGCCGACCCGGGCACGGCCGAGTTCGGTTACAGGTAGACGAAGGCCGTGCCGCGCTGTGGTGGCTGTCACGCGGCCTCGATTTGTTCTTGGTCGCCGAGGTGTCGTAACGTTCCGTCTCGCAAGAAACGGGCGGGACGCCTTGGAGATTCCGGTAGGACACGGATTGACGAGGCGACAACGACCGGGTAGAGTAACTTGGCCCGTAGGGAACCGGACGAGCCGCTGAGCGGTCATCGGCCGGCCTGCAAAGGCCAAGCCAAGCGAATCGAGATCACCCGAATGGGTGAGTATTGGTGCGCCTGGGAAAGTTCGAGCGATGCGGACCGATCCCCGGATTTGGTTTTGCGAAGTCGATCGAGTAGATTAGCGACATCGCCCCGCGAATCGGCGCCTCGAGATGAGGCGAAGATAAACGGTGTGTGTTGGTTGTTTGAGAACTCAACAGGGTGCTTGTTAAGCCAGTGCCAAATGATTATTACCCCGTGGCATGGGCCTCTTGGAGGTTTGT